>NZ_JAKNEQ010000003.1:0-214863 GCF_022137125.1 Streptococcus mitis
TCACGATGAAGATCATCATGGACACCATCATGATGAAGACCATGATCACGGTTTTAACGCTAATCGTGTCATCAGTGAGGATGAACAAGGCTTTATCATGAGTCACGGTGACCACAATCATTACTTCTTCAAGAAGGATTTGACTGCTGATCAAATCAAGGCCGCACAAGACCACTTGAAAGGTGCAAATACAGCAACACCAAATCCAGCTCATGATGACGATCACGATGAAGATCATCATGGACACCATCATGATGAAGACCATGATCACGGTTTTGATGCTAATCGTGTCATCAGTGAGGATGAGCAAGGTTTTGTCATGAGTCACGGAGACCATAATCATTACTTCTTCAAGAAGGATTTGACAGCAGAGCAAATTAAGGCTGCACAAGACCATTTGAAAACACATCATGATGCAGAGCCTGTAAAACCTCTTGCTAAAACGGTAGAGTCTTTCTCAAGAGATGCTAGCGATGAAGAAAAGATTGCTTATATTTCGAAGACATACGGCGTTCCACTTGAAGCGATTAGAATTTCAAACGGATTCTTTGTTTTTGGAAATCCAGACCAAGCCTACGATCCAACTCATATCCATCCCTATGCTGTTCGTAAGGAACATGTTCGACTTCCACTCCAAACTGGAAATCCAGAACTTGATTTCCTAAACGAACTCTACACGACTGCTTTGAGAGATGGCGTGTCTCCGTATAGCTTACAGGTAGAAAATGGTAGTTTTGTGATTCCTCATGGCGACCACAATCACTACATCAAGGTTCAAACTAAGGGATATGAAGTGGCTTTGAAAAACAAGATTCCAGCCCTACAATCCAATTATCAACCTGGAGCTTTTGATGAGAAGGCAGTCTTGGAAAAAGTGGATCAACTTCTAGCTGATAGCAGAAGTATCTACAAAGACAAGCCTATCGAACAAAGACAGATTGAGTTAGCTTTAGGTCAGTTTACTGAAAACATGAAGAAACTGGCAACTAACTCTACAGCAGGTTATCTTGCGACACTTGATCTCTTTGATAAGCAATATATCCATATTGATGAAAGTGTTAAACCTACTGAAACAAGTGCTTTAGATAAGAAATATCAAGCCTTGATTGATAAAATCAATACACTGGATACAGACTCTTATGGACTTCCTAAGAAAGACCTTCTTGTTCGACTTCAAGAAGCTAAATTGGCAAAAGATGAGGCTGCTTTAGCAGCGGTTGAATCACAACTTCAAGCTCTTCAAGACTTTAATGACCGAACAGGTGTTACAACAGTGGAATACATCAAGTATTTCTACGAACACGTAAATGACGGTCGTTTAAATGATGAACTTCGGAACAAAGTAGCTCAGTTGACTTGGACCTTGTATCAATCTCAATCTTTCCTTAAGGCAGCAGAATTGAACAGACTATTCCCAAGCATCTATCAGGCAAAACAAGAAGTGGAAGAAGCTTTGAAAGCTCAACCAACTACTGCTAAATCGACTCAGACAGTTCTAGATACTGAAAAAGTTGATAACCAAACTGCCAAGACAGCTATTTATGGCTTCTTGAAAGAATTGTACGGAGACTTTATGCCTGAAGAACATGTCAATCATGTTAGCAAGGAAGAAGTAGAAAGCCTCTTGAGTAAGGCAAATCAACTCTTAGAACAAATCCAAGAAGAAGGAATCAGACAATCCTTGGCAGAAGAAGTAGAAAATCTCAAAGCTGCCACAAACAAGGCTGATGCGGACTTGGATGAAGTAAACAGTCAGGTAAAAGATGTCTTGACTCGTATCGCTAGCGCCCTTCAACAAGAAAAGGAAAATGCTGAGCAAGATCCTCAGACACTTGTTCTCTATCAAAAACTCTACGATATTCTTATGTCGCTTCATGCTTATTTAGAAAACAATAAGGGTTCTGATGCAGACTTTGATAAAGTGGATGCATTACTAGATCAACTTTCTGCTAAGAGTAAAGATAAAGCTGCTTTACTTGAATTGACAAAAGCTATTCTAGTCTTGAATCAAGAAATCAAGTCAAAATCAAGCGCAAGTGAAGAAGCAACTCCAGCGACAAATGCAGAGGCAAATGGTGATAAGACAAGTACCGAAACTGAAACATCAGTAACTGCAGAATCAAATAGTGAAACTGCAAGCGACGAAAACAAACTGAGTAATGCAACAGATTCTAAACCTGCTGAATCAGCTTCAGAAAAGGAAACAATAGAATCTACAACAAGTACTGGAAATCAAGAAAAACCAGCAGAATAAAAAGAAAGGCGAAGTAGCTGAGCTACCTCGTCTTTTTTAGTCTTTATAATCTACAATGCCAATGATGGTATCCACTGCACGTTCCATAGTCTGAAGGCTGACGTATTCAAAACGTCCGTGCATGTTTTCACCACCCGCAAAGATATTTGGAGTTGGAATTCCCATAAAGGAAATTTTAGAGCCGTCTGTCCCTCCGCGGATTGGTTCGATAATAGGTGTGATTCCTAGGTCTTCCATAACGGCTTTAGCAATGGTAATTGGAGTCATATCTTTTTCAATGACTTCTTTCATATTGTAGTACTGGTCTGTCAAGCTTAGGGTGACACGGTCGCTACCAAGTTCTTGATTCATTTTATCAGCGATTGCTTGCATAGCTGCTTTACGCGCTTCAAAGGAATCTTTTTCAAAATCGCGAATGATGTAGCTTGCACGCGCCTCCTCGACACTACCTGTAACATCCATAAGATGATAAAAACCTTGGTAGCCATCCGTTAACTCAGGTCTGTCATTCTCTGGAAGTTGATTGTGAAAATCAATTGCTAGCTGAAGGGCGTTGACCATCTGACCTTTGGCAGTACCAGGATGGACATTGCGTCCTTGGAAATGCAATTCAGCACCAGCTGCTGAGAAGGTCTCGTACTGAAGTTCACCTAGTGGGCCACCATCAACTGTGTAGGCAAAATCAACATCAAAATCTTCTGCATCAAATTTATTAGCACCAACACCGATTTCTTCATCTGGACCAAAACCAACTCGAATCTCACAGTGTTTGATTTCAGGATGAGTAGTCAGATATTCAATAGCTGTCATAATTTCAGCAATACCTGACTTGTCATCAGCACCTAGCAAGGTTGTTCCATCTGTTGTAATGAGTGTTTGTCCTGGATATTTCCCAAGACTCTTAAAGTCAGCTGGATCGAGTTTGAAACCAGAATTTCCAAGTTCAATCACATCACCATCGTAGTTTTCAATTACCTGAGGATTGACTCCTTCGGCATTAAAGTCAGCAGTATCCATGTGAGATATAAAGCCAATCTTACGTGTTAAAGATGGATCATTGGCTGGTAAGGTCCCAATTGCAAAACCATTTGGTAGATAATAAACATTTTGTAATCCAACACGTTTCATTTCAGGAATAAGAACATTGGTTGCGAAGTCAACCTGACTCTGCGTACTTGGAGTAGTAGTAGAGTGTTCATCAGAGCGCGTGTTGACCTTAACGTAGGTTAGGAATCGGTCCAAGAGATTTGGATAAGTCATAAAAAACTCCTTTTGAATTCATTTTTTCCATTGTATCATAGAAAAGAGAGAAAAACAAAAGACTGAAGTTAGGGAAATTCGCTATGTTGGCGTTTACTTATCAACGAATTAATGATAAAATAAACTTGATAAAAATATCACAAGGAAGCGATTATGAAAAAAGCAATTTTAATGATGACTTTCGGTTCGCCAGAAGAGATTACCTTTGAAGGTGTGGCTGATTTTTTCACAAATATTCGTCGTGGAGTGAGACCTCAAGACCACGAGATTCAAACTCTCTATGATAATTATGTACGAATTGGCGGCACACCTCTGCAAAAAATTACCCGTGAAGAGGTTGCCTTGGTAGAAGCTAGACTGAGGAATGAATACAGTGTTTATTTTGCTAATAAGTTTTCTAGACCGTTTATCCCAGATGTGATTGGTCAGATGGAAGCAGACGGCATTGAACAGTGTATTTGCTTGATTTTGGAGCCCCATTATTCTTTTTACTCTGTCATGGGATACGAGAAATTTTTAGAAAGCAAACAAATTCAATTTTTGGTCATTAAGGACTGGTATCAGGAAGAAGCGCTCTTAAACTATTGGGCTGATGAAATTGGTGAAATTTTAAAAGAAGAAGTAAAGCAGGATAGCTTTAAAGTCATCTTTTCAGCCCACAGTGTGCCCATTTTTGCCTTGGATTTTGGTGATCCTTATATCGATCAAATTTTTGAAAATAGCAAGCTAGTCGCTGAAAAACTAGGTTTGAGTTCTGGTCAATATACTAACACTTGGCAAAGTGAAAGTGATATCGGGATTCCATGGATTAAGCCAGATGTCTTGGAGTATCTTAGAGAGCAGAAAGAACATCCAGACCATTATATTTTTGTACCTATTAGTTTTATTAGTGAGCACATTGAAGTCTTGTTTGACAACGATGTGGAATGTTATGACTTGTGTCAGGAATTTGGAGTAAACTACCATCGTCCATCAATGCCAAATACAGATTCTCGCTTGATTGATGCCTTGGTTAATGCAGTCAGAGCTAATGAACATCAAGAGTTTAAGGAATTTCTCCCAGAAGAAGAAACCTTTGATGAGTTAGTTCCTTCAGATGAGACTAAAAATATCTTGGCTGAATCTCAAGATTTACAAATGCCTGAATTTGTGAAAAAACTGATTGAGAAAAAAGGTCGTGAAAATGTTAAGATGCCTTATCTTATCAAGAGAATGCTTGAAAAAGCAGGTAAGTTACCAAAAGAGTAAAGAAAAAAGGATTTAGCTTTGTGCTAGATCCTTTTAATTGATTATTTTTTCTCAAGAAGAGCTTTGATATCTTGAAGTACTTCCAACTCAGTTGGACCAGCTGGAGCTTCCTCAGCAGCTTCTTCTTTCTTAGTAAGGCTTTGAGCTTTTTCAATTCCTTTGATAACGAAGAAGAGAACAGTACCAATAACTAGGAAGTTGATAACAGCACTCAAGAATTTACCATATGTAACACCATTCCAAGCAAGCTCAGCGATGTTTTGTACTTTCGCAGCTTCCAAGGCTGGATTCAAAATAAGTGGAGTGATGATATCGTTAACAAGTGATGTAACGATTGCACCAAAAGCAGTGGCAATGATCACACCGACAGCAAGATCAACAACGTTACCACGAAGCAAAAATGCTTTAAGATCTTTTAACATTTTCATAATTTCCTTTCCATAATTTCAAATTTATTATAACTCACTTACAAATGAATTGCAAGATTAATGCTTGCAATTTAACTTATTTTCTTAAAAATATACAATTTACTAAAAAAATAATTTAACATAATAATGGTTATTTGAGCAAATAAAGTCTCAATTCCATTAACTAAGTCCAGATTATTGTTAACGAACTGTCCAATGATTTCTGGAAAGCATGTAACAAAAATAAAAGTCAAGACAAGGTCAAGACCAAAAGTGAAGAGACGTGCTAGAGTAAATTTTACTAAACGACTTGCCCAATTCTGTCTAGCTTGCTTAAACACGATTGTATCATTTGTGATAAAGGCAAAGAGGATACCGATAATATTTCCCAAGGCAGTCGCAAGGAGTTCTTGATGAGTTAGTTGATAAATGACTAATCGGGATAGGATAGAAACAAGAGTAGTCGCTATACCAAAAAAGAGGTAGGCAAAGAGTTCATTATCCAAGAGAATTTGAATACATTTTTTCATGCTTTTAGTATAGCATAAAGCAGGCTATTGTGCTATACTAGTAAGGTTGATTCAAGCAACCCTTGGTGCTTAGCTTCTTTCACCAAGCATATTATACGCGGGAAACCGCCAAAGGAGAAAAAATGAAAAAATTAACTATTCGTGATGTTGCAGATATTGCAATCGTCGCTGCTATCTATGTCGTTTTGACTGTTACACCGCCCCTAAATGCTATTAGCTATGGTGCTTATCAGTTCCGTATTTCAGAAATGATGAACTTTATGGCTTTTTACAATCCTAAGTACATCATCGGAGTTACTATCGGTTGTATGATTGCTAATTTCTTTAGCTTCGGACTGCTAGATGTCTTTGTTGGTGGTGGATCAACCCTAGTATTCCTTAGTCTAGGTGTTTGGCTTTTTGCAAAATACAGCAAAGATTACCTCTTTAATGGATTAATTCGAAAAGATCATTTCTTCTTTTCAATCCTCTTTTCAATTTCCATGTTTACTATCGCTGCCGAGTTGAATATCGTAGCGCAATTACCATTTTTCCTTACTTGGTTTACAACAGGGATTGGTGAATTTGCCTCATTGATTATTGGAGCGATTATTATTGGTAAAATTGGTCGTCGAATCGATTTAACTAAATAGAACCAGAAAAGCTAGGTAGCTATTACCTGGCTTTTTCTTATGGAAAATATCTAAGGAAACTTGACAAGATTTTCTAACTATAGTATACTTTTTAAGTAAGCTGATTTAGCTCAGTTGGCAGAGCGCATCCATGGTAAGGATGAGGTCGCCGGTTCAATCCCGGCAATTAGCATGATATTTACAGGGAAACTCTTGAACACAAGAGTTTTTTTCTTATGCTCGTGAGAAAAAATTTTGACTTTTGTATAATAAAAGTCATCCTGCAAAAATTTCCTATTGACAAAACCACTTATTTCAAGTAATATAATAGACGCGATGAGTCGATAGGTAGTCTTCAGGCTACTATTGAGCATAAGGAGGTCATAACGCAGGAGCGGACCTTGATGAGTTGTGTGAACCTGCTCATCACATGAAGATGCCTCTTAGTCCCTAGTCTAGCGACTGGGGATTTTTATTTTCCAAAAAATGATGAAAAAGCTTTGCAATTCATGGAAAAAGTAGTATAATACATCTATTATAGAAATTTTTAGAAAATTCCGAAAGAGGTTATTTATGGGATATACAGTTGCTGTAGTCGGCGCGACAGGTGCTGTCGGAGCTCAGATGATAAAAATGTTGGAAGAATCAACACTTCCAATCGATAAAATTCGTTTACTTGCTTCTGCACGTTCAGCAGGCAAGACTTTGAAGTTTAAAGATCAAGATATTACGATTGAAGAAACAACTGAAACAGCTTTTGAAGGAGTTGATATTGCTCTTTTTTCAGCAGGTGGTTCTACATCAGCTAAGTATGCACCATACGCAGTGAAAGCTGGAGCGGTAGTAGTAGATAATACATCTTACTTCCGTCAAAATCCAGATGTTCCTTTGGTTGTACCAGAGGTCAATGCTCACGCACTTGATGCCCACAACGGTATCATTGCCTGCCCTAACTGTTCAACAATCCAAATGATGGTGGCTCTTGAGCCAGTTCGCCAAAAATGGGGCTTGGACCGTATCATTGTTTCAACTTACCAAGCAGTTTCAGGTGCTGGTATGGGAGCAATTCTTGAGACTCAACGTGAACTTCGTGAAGTCTTGAATGATGGAGTGAAACCACGTGATTTACATGCGGAAATCTTGCCTTCAGGTGGTGACAAGAAACACTATCCTATCGCCTTCAATGCTCTTCCACAAATCGATGTCTTCACTGATAATGATTACACTTACGAAGAGATGAAGATGACTAAGGAAACTAAGAAAATTATGGAAGATGACAGTATTGCAGTATCTGCAACATGTGTGCGTATTCCAGTCTTGTCAGCTCACTCTGAGTCAGTTTACATCGAAACAAAAGAAGTGGCTCCAATCGAAGAAGTAAAAGCAGCTATCTCAGCCTTCCCAGGTGCTGTTCTTGAAGATGATGTAGCTCATCAAATTTATCCTCAAGCCATCAATGCCGTGGGTTCACGTGATACCTTTGTTGGTCGTATCCGTAAAGACTTGGATGCAGAAAAAGGAATTCACATGTGGGTTGTTTCAGATAACCTTCTCAAAGGTGCTGCTTGGAACTCAGTTCAGATTGCAGAAACTCTTCACGAACGTGGATTGGTTCGTCCAACAGCTGAATTGAAATTTGAATTAAAATAGTCATATTGTTTAGGAGTTCAGATGAACTCCTTCTTTGAAATAGAGAGGTGTTTCTCATGTCTTATCAAGATTTAAAAGAGTGTAAAATCATCACAGCCTTTATTACTCCCTTCCATGAGGATGGTTCCATCAACTTTGACGCTATTCCAGCCTTGATTGAGCATTTATTGAGCCATCATACGGATGGAATTCTTCTCGCAGGGACGACAGCTGAGAGTCCAACTTTGACTCACGATGAAGAATTGGAGCTATTTGCAGCTGTACAGAAGATTGTCAATGGACGTGTACCTTTGATTGCGGGTGTAGGTACTAATGATACGCGTGACTCTATTGAGTTTGTCAAAGAAGTAGCGGAATTTGGCGGTTTTGCTGCTGGACTTGCTATTGTTCCTTACTACAACAAACCTTCTCAAGAAGGAATGTATCAGCATTTTAAGGCCATTGCAGATGCTTCTGACCTACCAATTATTATCTATAACATTCCAGGGCGTGTAGTTGTAGAATTAACTCCAGAAACCATGCTTCGTTTGGCTGACCATCCAAATATTATTGGTGTCAAAGAATGTACTAGCTTGGCTAATATGGCTTACTTGATTGAGCACAAACCAGAAGAGTTCTTGGTCTATACTGGTGAGGATGGAGATGCTTTCCATGCCATGAACCTTGGTGCGGATGGGGTTATTTCTGTTGCCTCTCATACAAATGGGGATGAGATGCACGAGATGTTCACTGCAATTGCAGAAAGCGATATGAAAAAAGCCGCAGCTATTCAGCGTAAATTCATTCCTAAGGTCAATGCCCTCTTCTCTTATCCAAGTCCTGCTCCTGTTAAGGCGGTTCTTAACTACATGGGATTTGAAGCTGGACCAACTCGTCTACCTCTAGTTCCAGCACAAGAAGAAGATGCCAAACGAATTGTCAAGGTTGTCGTAGATGGCGACTACGAAGCAACCAAGGCAACTGTAACAGGGGTCTTAAGACCAGATTACTAATAAAGACAATAAAATCCATGACCGCAACAACGATCATGGATTTTTCTATTTTCCTAAACAGAATTGACTAAAGAGTTGGGTAATAAGTTCATCAGGAGCAGCATCTCCAGTGATTTCTCCGAGGATTTCCCAAGTACGAGTCAAATCAACTTGAAGCAAATCAACAGGCATCCCCAGTTCAAGACCTTCATTAACAGCTTGTAGGCTTTCTACTGCCTTTTCAATTAGAGAAATGTGACGGGCATTTGACAAGTAAGTAGCATCTTGTTCAACCAAACCAGCGTTTTCAAAGAAGAGGTTGTTAATTCTCTCTTCAATCTTATCAATGTTTTGATTTTTAAGGACTGAAATACGGATGACATCTTCTGGAAGTTCTGAAGCTTCAATTGCTTCAGGAAGATCAGTTTTATTAAGAAGAATAATACGGTTTGTATCTTGGCTAATTTCAAGAAGTTGTCTGTCTTGAGCAGTCAGTGGTTCGCTAGCGTTTAGCACTAGTAGAACTAGGTCAGCTTCCTTGAGGGCTTTTTTTGAACGCTCAACTCCGATTTGTTCCACGATGTCATCCGTTTCACGAATACCAGCTGTGTCAATCAATTTTAGTGGAACACCGTTGATGTTGACGTATTCTTCGATGACATCTCGAGTTGTACCAGCAATATCGGTTACGATTGCCTTGTCTTCACGCAAGAGGTTGTTGAGAAGGCTTGATTTCCCAACGTTAGGGCGTCCGATGATAGCAGTTGAAATTCCTTCACGGAGGATTTTGCCACGACGGGCTGTCCTAAGGAGATTGGTTAGTAATTGTTCAAACTCCATTGTCTTCTCACGGACAACAGCAGTAGTCGCTTCTTCAACATCGTCATACTCAGGATAGTCAATATTCACCTCGACTTGGGCAAGTGTATTGAGGATTTCTTGACGGGTATTATTGATAAGATCAGAAAGGGAACCATCTAATTGTTTGACCGCAATGTTCATGGCCTTGTCTGTCTTGGCACGGATGATATCCATCACTGCCTCAGCTTGAGTCAAGTCCACACGACCGTTTAGAAAGGCACGTTTAGTAAATTCACCAGGTTCTGCCAATCGAGCTCCTTCACGGATAGCTAACTGGAGAATCTCATTGGTCACCGCAATCCCACCGTGGGTGTTAATCTCGATAATATCCTCACGAGTAAAGGTTTTTGGAGACTTCATGGCTCCAACCATGACTTCGTCCATGACTTTACTAGTCAGAGGATTAACAATGTGACCGTAGTTGAGAGTGTGGCTGGCAACCTTGTTCAAGTCTTTTCCTTTAAAAATCTTTTGCGCAATAGCAAAACTTTCTGTTCCGCTCAGGCGGACAATACCAATAGCCCCTTCACCTAGTGGAGTAGATATGGCAGCGATGGTATCAAATTCACGTGTAATCATAATGTTTCCTTTAATTAATAGCTCTTTTCTTGGAAATTTTCCCAAGTATCCTTTCAAATTGTAACAAATTTGAACTATTTCTTCAATGGATGTTACTTGGAGATTGAAAAAGCCTAAGCAATTCTGCTTAAGCTAGCTTATTTGGTGCGCATTTCCCCTTGTGGGAAGTAGGTTCCTTCTGGCATGTCATTGATGATGACATGGACAGCAGATTGAGGTGCTCCAGTGTTACGGACAACAGCTTCCGTTACTTCCTTAGCAAGAGCTTTCTTTTGCTCGAGCGTGCGTCCTTCAAATAAATCGATGCGTACAAATGGCATAATGGCTTCCTCCACTAGTTTTTGATTTCTTCTATTTTACCACATTTTGCCGTTTAAAGCTTAAGAAAATTATGATATACTAGAATGTAGCAAAAATTTAGAAATGGACGTGAAGCAAGAAACATGGCACAGTTGTACTATCGTTATGGGACCATGAACTCTGGTAAGACAATCGAGATTCTTAAAGTAGCCTATAACTATGAGGAGCAAGGAAAAGGTGTTGTGATTATGACCTCAGCTCTTGATACGCGTGACGGTGTTGGCTATGTGTCGAGTCGAATCGGTATGAAACGCCCTGCCATTGCGATTGAGGAAACAACTGATATCTTCGGTTATATCCGAGATTTACCAGAAAAACCTTACTGTGTGTTGGTTGATGAAGCCCAGTTTCTCAAGCGTCATCATGTTTATGACCTAGCTCGTGTTGTTGATGAGTTAGATATACCCGTCATGGCTTTTGGTTTGAAGAATGACTTTCGCAATGAGTTGTTCGAAGGTTCAAAATACCTCTTGCTCTTAGCAGACAAGATTGAAGAAATCAAGACCATCTGTCAGTACTGTAAGAAAAAGGCGACTATGGTGTTGCGAACTCAAGATGGTGTGCTAGTCTATGATGGCGAACAAATTCAGATCGGTGGAAATGAAACCTATATCTCAGTTTGCCGTAAACATTATTTTGCCCCTGAAATCAATAAGGAGAATGAAGAAAAATGAACATCTATGATCAACTACAAGCTGTAGAAGACCGTTATGAAGAATTAGGAGAGTTGCTCAGTGACCCAGATGTGGTTTCGGACACCAAGCGTTTCATGGAGCTTTCAAAAGAAGAGGCTTCTACTCGTGATACGGTAACTGCCTACCGTGAGTACAAACAAGTCCTTCAAAACATCGTTGATGCAGAAGAGATGATTAAAGAATCTGGCGGGGATGCGGACTTGGAAGAAATGGCCAAGCAAGAGCTCAAAGATGCCAAGGCTGAAAAAGAAGAATACGAAGAAAAACTCAAAATTTTGCTCCTTCCAAAGGATCCAAACGATGACAAGAACATCATTCTTGAAATCCGTGGCGCCGCTGGTGGAGACGAAGCAGCACTTTTCGCTGGAGATTTGCTAACCATGTACCAAAAGTATGCTGAAGCTCAAGGCTGGCGCTTTGAAGTCATGGAGGCTTCTATGAATGGTGTCGGTGGTTTCAAAGAAGTGGTTGCCATGGTTTCGGGGCAATCTGTTTACTCTAAACTCAAGTACGAATCTGGTGCTCATCGTGTGCAACGTGTTCCTGTGACAGAAAGCCAAGGCCGTGTTCATACTTCGACAGCAACAGTTCTTGTCATGCCTGAAGTCGAAGAAGTAGAATACGATATTGATCCAAAAGACCTTCGTGTCGACATCTATCACGCCTCTGGTGCTGGGGGACAGAACGTCAATAAGGTTGCGACAGCAGTTCGTATCGTTCACTTGCCAACCAATATCAAGGTTGAGATGCAGGAAGAACGTACCCAGCAGAAGAACCGTGAGAAGGCCATGAAAATCATCCGTGCGCGTGTTGCTGACCACTTTGCACAAATTGCTCAGGATGAACAAGACGCTGAGCGTAAGTCTACTATCGGTACTGGTGACCGTTCAGAACGGATTCGTACTTACAATTTCCCACAAAATCGTGTCACAGATCACCGTATCGGCTTGACCCTCCAAAAACTAGATACCATTTTGTCTGGTAAATTGGATGAAGTTGTGGATGCCTTGGTTCTTTATGACCAAACGCAAAAATTAGAAGAATTAAACAAATAATGAAATTAGCTCAATTATTTTCAGATTTTGAAGAAGAATTGATAAGACAAGGAGAGGAAGCAGAAAGCCTCTCTTTTGTCTATCGTAGCCTGAAAAATCTATCTTTTACGGACTTTGTTTTTGCCCTCCAGCAGGAAGTGACTGAAGAGGAAGAAGTATTTGTAAAAGAAATTTTCCAACAGTTAGCAACTCATAAACCGGCACAGTACATCATTGGACAGGCAGATTTTTATGGAATGCAGTTAAAAGTTGATGAGCGAGTATTGATCCCTCGTCCAGAAACAGAGGAGTTGGTGGAGCTTATCCTGGCTGAAAATCCTGAGACGAATTTTTCAGTTCTGGATATCGGAACAGGTAGTGGAGCCATTGCCCTTGCATTAGCAAAAAACAGATCAGCTTGGTCGGTGACGGCAGCAGATATTTCCCAAGAGGCTCTTAACCTTGCGTCCGAGAATGCTAAAAATCAAAAACTTAATATATTTTTCAAAAAATCTGATTGTTTTGCAGAAATTTCTGAAAAATATGATATAATTGTATCCAATCCACCCTATATCTCTCGTGAAGATGAGTCAGAGGTTGGCTTGAATGTCTTGCATTCGGAACCTCATCTAGCTCTTTTTGCAGACGAGGATGGCCTAGCTATTTACCGTAGAATTGCGGAAGATGCAACAGACTATCTCAAAGATGGTGGTAAGATTTACCTTGAAATTGGATACAAGCAAGGTCAAAGTGTTCCTGAACTTTTTAGGAAACATCTTCCTGAAAAACGATTACGAACACTTAAGGACCAGTTTGGTCAAGATAGGATGGTTGTAATTGATGATGGACAGGATTAGACAAGAGTTGGAAAATGGTGGAGCGGTCGTTCTACCTACTGAGACAGTTTACGGTCTCTTTGCCAAGGCTCTAGACGAAAAAGCAGTTGACCATGTTTACCAACTCAAACGTCGTCCAAGAGATAAGGCGCTTAACCTCAATATCGCCTCTCTAGAGGACATCTTGCACTTTTCTAAGAATCAGCCAACTTATCTACAAAAACTTGTAGAGACCTTTTTACCAGGTCCCTTAACCATTATTCTCGAAGCTAATGACCGAGTTCCCTATTGGGTCAATTCTGGTCTTGCAACTGTTGGATTTCGGATGCCTAGTCATCCCATTACCCTTGATTTGATTCGAGAGACAGGACCTCTGATTGGACCGTCAGCTAATATCTCAGGTCAGGCAAGTGGAGTGACTTTTAATCAAATTCTAGAGGATTTTGACCAAGAGGTTTTGGGTTTGGAAGACGATCCTTTTCTAACTGGACAGGATTCAACTATTTTGGATTTGTCTGGAGACAAGGTGAAAATCTTACGCCAAGGGGCCATTAAGCGAGAAGATATTCTTGCTCGGTTGCCAGAGATTTCTTTTGAGGAGGAATGAGATGTTAAGAGACTTAAGAGAAACTGATGTGAAAGCAATATGTGAGATCAACCAAGATGCTTTGGGCTATTCTTTTAGTCCAGAGGAAACGGCTAGTCAATTAGCTAGACTATCTCAGGATTCCCATCATTTCTTACTTGCTTATGAGGATGAATCTACTCATGCCTTGCTTGGATATGTCCACGCTGAGGTCTATGAATCACTTTATTCTAAAGCAGGATTTAATATTTTAGCTTTAGCAGTTTCACCTCAAGCACAAGGGCAAGGTATTGGTAAAAGCTTATTACAAGGGTTGGATCAAGAAGCAAAAAGACGTGGTTATGGGTTTATCCGCTTAAACTCTGCCGATCATCGTCTGGGTGCTCATGCATTTTATGAAAAAGTTGGTTATACTTGTGATAAAGTGCAGAAACGATTTATTCGCATCTTTTAGTTTATTTTCTTGTTGCAAAACAAACTAAAGGACCAGTCACACTATAAAGGAGAAGACCTATGATTTTTGACAAAGACGATTTTAAAGCATATGATGCTGATCTCTGGAATGCTATTGCCAAAGAAGAGGAACGCCAACAAAACAACATTGAGTTGATTGCTTCGGAAAACGTAGTTTCCAAGGCTGTCATGGCAGCTCAAGGGTCTATCTTGACGAATAAATACGCCGAAGGCTACCCAGGACGCCGTTATTATGGTGGAACAGATGTAGTAGACGTAGTAGAAACTCTAGCCATTGAACGTGCAAAAGAAATTTTCGGTGCTAAATTCGCCAATGTCCAACCTCACTCAGGAAGCCAAGCCAACTGTGCTGCTTACATGGCCTTGATTGAGCCTGGCGATACGGTTATGGGAATGGATTTGGCTGCAGGTGGTCACTTGACTCATGGGGCTCCTGTTAGCTTCTCAGGTCAAACCTACAACTTTGTTTCTTATAGTGTTGATCCTGAAACGGAACTCTTGGATTTTGATGCTATCTTGAAACAAGCCCAAGAAGTAAAACCAAAATTGATCGTAGCAGGTGCTTCAGCTTATTCTCAAATTATCGATTTTTCAAAATTCCGTGAAATTGCGGATGCTGTGGGTGCGAAGCTCATGGTAGACATGGCCCATATCGCTGGTTTGGTTGCTGCTGGTCTTCACCCAAGTCCAGTACCATACGCTCATATCACCACAACAACGACCCACAAAACCCTTCGTGGACCTCGTGGTGGTTTGATTTTAACTAATGATGAAGAACTTGCTAAGAAAATCAATTCAGCTATTTTCCCAGGTATTCAGGGTGGACCTTTGGAGCATGTTGTTGCTGCTAAGGCAGTTTCCTTCAAAGAAGTATTAGATCCAGCCTTCAAGGAATATGCTGCCAATGTTATCAAGAACAGCAAGGCCATGGCGGCTGTCTTCTTACAAGACCCTGATTTCCGTATTATTTCTGGCGGGACTGAAAACCATCTCTTCCTAGTGGATGTGACTAAGGTTGTAGAAAACGGCAAAGTTGCTCAAAACTTGCTGGATGAAGTCAATATTACCCTAAATAAAAACTCAATCCCTTACGAAAGCTTGTCACCATTCAAGACAAGTGGGATTCGTATCGGAGCAGCAGCTATTACTGCACGTGGATTTGGTGAAGAAGAAAGTCGCAAAGTGGCTGAACTTATCATTAAAACCCTTAAGAATGCAGGAAATGAAGCTGTCTTAGAAGAAGTGAGAAGTGCGGTTAAAGAATTAGCAGATGCCTTCCCATTATACGAGGACTAAAACTTTTATGGACATTTATATTAAGAAAGCTATTATTCATCAGTTCAGTCCGGATGACACCGACCTGTTCCTAGCGGATAAGTTTCTCAATATTACTCCAAAAATCGAAGAATACTTGCGTAAAAAAATTGAACGTGTGTATTCAGATGAAGCCAAGACTGGGATTTTCGAGGAAGAAAATCCCTTCTTCAATCATATTACAGACGATTTGTTGGAGACATCAGTAACGCTGGCTAATCTCTGGAAAGAGGAGTTCAGCATTTCAGAAAATCTTAAGACCAATGACTTGATTTTTGTGCAATTTTCTAAAGAAGGTGTAGAACATTTCGCTTTCTTGCGAATTGCCCTACGGGAGACCTTGACCCACCTCGGAGGAGAAGTTGATAATCCAATCAAGCTGACTCAGAATAACCTGCCTGGATTTGGAACGGGTGCCGACGAAGCCTTGGTGGTCAATCTTCAGAGTCGCAAGTACCATCTGATTGAAAAACGAATCAAGTATAACGGGACTTTTTTGAATTATTTTTCAGATAATCTCCTAGCCGTCGCCCCTAAAATTTCACCTAAGAAATCTATCAAAGAACTGGAAAAAACGGCCCAGAGAATTGCTGAGACTTTTAACACAGATGATTTTCAATTTCAATCTAAGGTCAAATCAGCGATTTTCAACAACCTGGAAGAAAGCAATGAATTGTCACCTGAAAAATTGGCCAACGACCTTTTTGACAATAATCTGACGGCTCGTTTGAGCTTTATTGATCAAGTAAAGGAAGCTGTACCAGAGCCAGTTCAATTTGATGAAATTGATGCTAGTCGCCAATTAAAGAAATTTGAAAACCAAAAACTCTCCTTGTCAAATGGAATTGAGCTCATCGTTCCCAATAACGTCTATCAAGATGCTGAGTCTGTTGAGTTTATCCAAAATGACAATGGAACTTACTCTATCTTAATCAAAAATATCGAGGATATCCAAAGTAAATAATGTTTAAACGAATTCGAAGAGTGCTTGTACTAGCAGTCTTCCTTTTTGCTGGCTATAAAGCTTACCGCGTTCACCAAGATGTCAAGCAAGTCATGACCTATCAACCCATGGTGCGAGAAATCTTGAGTGAAAAAGACACCCCAGCAAACGAAGAGCTTGTGCTCGCTATGATTTATACTGAAACAAAAGGAAAAGAAGGCGATGTCATGCAGTCTAGTGAGTCTGCAAGTGGTTCCACCAACACTATCAATGATAATGCCTCTAGCATTCGGCAAGGTGTTCAAACTCTGACAGACAATCTCTATCTGGCTCAGAAGCAGGGGGTTGATGTCTGGACGGCTGTTCAAGCCTACAATTTTGGACCTGCCTATATCGATTTTATCGCCCAAAATGGCAAGGAAAACACCTTGGCTCTGGCCAAACAGTACTCTCGTGAGACTGTTGCCCCTTTGCTTGGTAATACCACTGGAAAGACTTATAGTTATATTCACCCCATTTCCATTTTCCACGGTGCCGAACTCTATGTAAATGGAGGAAACTATTACTATTCTAGACAGGTGCAACTCAACCTTTACATCATCAAATGTTTTACTCTCTTTTCGACATCTGGCTAGTCCAGGTGTTTTTGTTATAAGTTTTCTTTAAGATAGATATATTACTCTAGAAAGGTAAAGGAGGAAAATCCCTATGAGAAAGAAACTTTTTCTGACCAGTGCTGCGGTCTTGTGGGCAGTAACAGCTATGAATAGTGTCCATGCAGCAACAGATGTTCAAAAAGTCATCGATGAAACCTATGTTCAACCTGAATATGTCCTAGGATCTTCATTGTCTGAAGATCAAAAAAATCAAACTCTAAAAAAACTGGGCTACAATGCCTCAACAGATACCAAAGAACTCAAGACAATGACGCCTGATGTCTATTCTAAAATCATGAATGTAGCAAATGACTCAAGTTTACAGTTGTATTCATCAGCCAAGATTCAAAAACTAGGTGACAAGTCGCCACTTGAGGTCAAGATTGAAACACCTGAAAACATCACTAAGGTAACTCAGGATATGTACCGAAATGCAGCCGTAACTTTGGGTGTGGAACACGCCAAAATCACTGTAGCAGCCCCCATTCCAGTTACAGGAGAAAGTGCTTTAGCAGGGATTTATTATTCGCTAGAGGCTAATGGAGCCAAGGTACCGCAAGCCAATAAAGATTTGGCTCAAGAAGAGTTGAAGGCTTTGTCAGATATCAATGCTGAAAACAAGGACAAAACTGGCTATGATGCTAATAAATTAAACGTTGCCCTAGCCGATATCAAGTCAGGACTCGCCAAAGCTAAAGAAAGCAAGGGAAATCTGACAGAGGAAGATGTCCGTAAAATCGTTGAAGATACCTTAAAAAATTACAAACTTGATCAGGTTATAACAGGAAACCAGATCAATATCATCATCAATTTTGCTTTAAATCTCTCAAAAAGTGATATCCTCAGCAATGCAGACTTCACTAAAACCCTGAATGACCTTAAACAAAGCATTGTTTCACAAGCTGGCGACAGTTTTAAAAATATTAACCTTAACTTTGATGCTGATAAGGCGCTAGAGGACGGCGGTAATTTTCTAAGCTCCCTCTGGCAAGCCATTGTCAACTTCTTCAAGAGTTTTGGTTCTTAAGAAATTTCATGGTATAATAGATGGTAACCGTAACGTTGCCGTCTTTTTTGTCGGCCAATAGAAAGAGAAGAGAATGTTAAAGAAAAATGATATTGTAGAAGTTGAAATTGTTGATTTGACCCATGAAGGTTCAGGCGTGGCCAAGGTGGATGGTTTGGTATTTTTTGTAGAGAATGCTTTACCGAGTGAAAAAATCCTTATGAGGGTTCTCAAGGTCAATAAAAAGATTGGCTTTGGGAAGGTTGAAGAATACCTTGTCCAGTCACCACACCGTAATCAAGATCTAGATTTGGCTTACCTGCGTTCAGGAATCGCTGATTTAGGTCATCTTGCCTATCCAGAACAGCTCAAATTTAAAACCAAGCAAGTTAAGGATAGTCTATATAAGATTGCTGGAATTGATGATATAGAGGTTGCTGAAACTTTAGGTATGGAACATCCAGTCAAGTACCGCAATAAGGCGCAGGTCCCTGTTCGTCGAGTGAATGGTGTCTTGGAAACAGGATTTTTCCGTAAAAATTCCCATGACCTCATGCCTCTAGAAGATTTCTTTATCCAAGATCCTGTGATTGATGAGGTAGTAGTAGCCCTACGCGACTTGCTCCGTCGTTATGATTTGAAACCTTATGATGAAAAGGAACAATCTGGCTTGATTCGAAACCTTGTGGTGCGTCGCGGACATTATTCAGGTCAAATTATGGTTATTTTGGTAACAACTCGTCCCAAAGTTTTTCGTGTGGAGCAATTGATTGAACAACTAATCAAGCAGTTCCCAGAGATTGTGTCTGTTATGCAAAATATTAATGACCAGAACACTAATGCTATTTTTGGTAAGGAATGGCGTACGCTTTATGGTCAAGACTATATTACCGACCAAATGTTGGGAAATGACTACCAAATCGCTGGTCCCGCTTTTTACCAAGTCAATACTGAAATGGCTGAAAAACTTTATCAAACAGCCATTGACTTTGCTGAATTAAAAAAAGATGACGTGGTTATTGATGCCTATTCTGGTATCGGGACGATTGGCCTCTCTGTTGCGAAACATGTCAAAGAAGTTTATGGTGTTGAAGTAATTCCAGAAGCGGTTGAGAATAGCAAAAAGAATGCTCAGCTGAACAATATTTCAAACGCCCACTATGTCTGTGACACAGCTGAAAATGCCATGAAGAATTGGCTTAAGGAAGGAATTCAACCAACCGTTATCTTGGTTGATCCTCCACGCAAGGGATTAACCGAAAGCTTTATCAAAGCAAGCGCCCAAACAGGAGCAGACCGTATTGCCTATATCTCCTGCAATGTCGCGACTATGGCGCGTGATATCAAGCTCTACCGAGAATTAGGATATGAATTGAAGAAAGTACAACCAGTGGATCTGTTTCCTCAAACGCATCATGTTGAGGCGGTAAGTTTGCTAGTCAAGGAGTAAAACGACGAAGATTAGCATTTACTTCCGCCCATGCGATAGCTGTCCGTGATTGACAAGTGCTAGCACGCAGACAGAACGGAGATAGCGAACCGCTGAGTGTGTTGCTCTGCTCGTAAAAACCTAGAAACCTTTGAATGAAAGGGATAATGAAAAGCCTTGATTGCAATGCTTTTTGTATTGGAGTGGGGAAGTATCAGAGTGAGAAAATTTTTGGAATGAATAGAAGTGATAGCTAGAAATTATCAGTTTCTATTTCCATTTACCCTGTGGGTACGTGTTTGTTTCCATTGACAAGGAGTTTGTGGGAATAGAAATGTACCCACCTTGTTTGAATCAAGTGAAGTGTAGTTGAAGGAAATCTGTTGAAAGCAATACTTCATTTTACCGAATAAGTAATAATTTAGGCAACTTCAAATCGATTAAAAAAAACTATTTTAAAGGTTAAGAGTAGACAAAAATTGTCCACTCTTTTTTGCAAACTCAATTTATCAATAAATGAAATGAGGGAATGTAAAATGAAATATTTTGAGGTTGAGTTAGAAAATCCTGATGAATTTTTAAAACTACAAACAGAAGATTTTGTGAAAGCTAATCGCTTGCTACTAAGGAAGATAATCCAGAGCGTTACAGTCTATGAAGAAAACTTCGTCATATCCTTTAAATCTGGCATCGAATTGGAAGTATGAGTCTCATTCCATAACTTTTATATTGAACATATCATCTTGTTGTGTTATACTATAAATTGATATAAACAAAGATGTAGGAGGAACCGAAACTATGACAGCCTCAATGCGTTTAAGATAAGCTGGCAATAAAAAAAGCAGAATCTATACCCGATGATAGGCTTTTTTGTTGTGCTTATTTATACGATATTGAGCATTCATTAGTTACGGTGAGGATATTGGTTATTTAACTATACCTTTATTTAACTATGTCTTTAATATGAATGTTTCCAAATTGTATGTATGCAGACCAAAAGCCACATTGTGGGGTTTGGCCTGCATTTTTTATTGCCTAGAATGCTATTCAAAATAGAAATTCAAGCAAAATAATATGCAGGAGATAATATAAATGGAAAAATACAACAATTGGAAACGAAAATTTTATGCAATATGGGCAGGGCAAGCAGTATCATTAATCACTAGTGCCATCCTGCAAATGGCGATTATTTTTTACCTTACAGAAAAAACAGGATCTGCGATGGTCTTGTCTATTGCTTCATTAGTAGGTTTTTTACCCTATGCGATTTTGGGACCTGCCATTGGTGTGCTAGTGGATCGTCATGATAGGAAGAAGATAATGATTGGTGCCGATTTAATTATCGCAGCAGCTGGTGCAGTGCTTGCTATTGTTGCATTCTGTATGGAGCTACCTGTCTGGATGATTATGATAGTATTGTTTATCCGTAGCATTGGAACAGCTTTTCATACCCCAGCACTCAATGCGGTTACACCACTTTTAGTACCAGAAGAACAGCTAACGAAATGCGCAGGCTATAGTCAGTCTTTGCAGTCTATAAGCTATATTGTTAGTCCGGCAGTTGCAGCACTCTTATACTCCGTTTGGGATTTAAATGCTATTATTGCCATCGACGTATTGGGTGCTGTGATTGCATCTATTACGGTAGCAATTGTACGTATACCTAAGCTGGGTAATCAAGTGCAAAGTTTAGAACCAAATTTCATAAGGGAGATGAAAGAAGGAGTTGTGGTTCTGAGACAAAACAAAGGATTGTTTGCCTTATTACTCTTAGGAACACTATATACTTTTGTTTATATGCCAATCAATGCACTATTTCCTTTAATAAGCATGGAACACTTTAATGGAACGCCTGTGCATATTTCTATTACGGAAATTTCCTTTGCATTTGGGATGCTAGCAGGAGGCTTATTATTAGGAAGATTAGGGGGCTTCGAAAAGCATGTATTACTAATAACAAGTTCATTTTTTATAATGGGGACCAGTTTAGCCGTTTCGGGAATACTTCCTCCAAATGGATTTGTAATATTCGTAGTTTGCTGTGCAATAATGGGGCTTTCGGTGCCATTTTATAGCGGTGTGCAAACAGCTCTTTTTCAGGAGAAAATTAAGCCTGAATATTTAGGACGTGTATTTTCTTTGATCGGAAGTATCATGTCACTTGCTATGCCAATTGGGTTAATTCTTTCTGGATTCTTTGCTGATAAAATCGGTGTAAATCATTGGTTTTTACTATCAGGTATTTTAATTATTGGCATTGCTATAGTTTGCCAAATGATAACTGAGGTTAGAAAATTAGATTTAAAATAAACAATATTGGAGGAATATTTATGTATCTTATTTTCATGTAACTCTTCCTGCTAAAATCGCAGGGTTTTCCCTGCATACAAGCAAATGAAAGCATGCGATTATAGACAGGAGGAAATGTTATGGAATTAATATTAAAAGCAAAAGACATTCGTGTGGAATTCAAAGGACGCGATGTTTTAGATATAAATGAATTAGAAGTATATGATTATGACCGTATTGGTTTAGTAGGAGCAAATGGTGCTGGAAAAAGCACTTTACTCAGGGTACTTTTAGGAGAATTAACTCCCCCAGGATGTAAAATGAATCGTCTGGGTGAACTTGCCTATATTCCCCAGTTGGACGAAGTAACTCTGCAGGAGGAAAAAGATTTTGCACTTGTAGGCAAGCTAGGTGTTGAGCAATTAAATATACAGACTATGAGCGGTGGTGAAGAAACAAGGCTTAAAATAGCACAGGCCTTATCGGCACAGGTTCATGGTATTTTAGCGGATGAACCTACGAGCCATTTAGACCGTGAAGGAATTGATTTTCTAATAGGACAGCTAAAATATTTTACAGGTGCACTGTTAGTTATTAGCCATGACCGCTATTTTCTTGATGAAATAGTAGATAAAATATGGGAACTGAAAGATGGCAAAATCACTGAGTATTGGGGAAACTATTCTGATTATCTTCGTCAGAAAGAGGAAGAACGTAAGAGCCAAGCTGCAGAATACGAACAATTTATTGCGGAACGTGCCCGATTGGAAAGGGCTGCGGAGGAAAAGCGAAAACAGGCTCGTAAAATAGAACAGAAGGCAAAAGGTTCTTCAAAGAAAAAAAGTACTGAAGACGGAGGGCGTTTAGCTCATCAAAAATCAATAGGAAGTAAGGAAAAAAAGATGTATAATGCTGCTAAAACCCTAGAGCACAGGATTGCGGCCTTAGGAAAAGTAGAAGCTCCGGAAGGCATTCGCAGAATTCGTTTCAGGCAAAGTAAAGCATTGGAGCTCCATAATCCATACCCTATAGTCGGTGCAGAAATTAATAAAGTATTTGGGGATAAGGCTCTGTTTGAAAATGCATCTTTTCAAATTCCGTTAGGAGCAAAAGTGGCGTTAACTGGTGGTAATGGAATCGGAAAAACAACTTTAATCCAAATGATCTTAAACCATGAAGAAGGAATTTCTATTTCGCCTAAGGCAAAAATAGGTTACTTTGCACAGAATGGTTACAAGTACAACAGTAATCAGAATGTTATGGAGTTTATGCAGAAGGATTGTGACTACAATATATCAGAAATTCGTTCAGTGCTAGCATCTATGGGGTTCAAACAGAACGATATTGGAAAAAGTTTATCTGTTTTAAGCGGTGGAGAAATTATAAAATTGTTGCTTGCTAAAATGCTCATGGGTAGATATAACATCCTAATAATGGATGAACCCAGTAACTTCCTTGACATACCAAGTTTAGAGGCTTTGGAAATACTAATGAAGGAGTACACCGGAACTATCGTGTTTATCACCCACGATAAACGATTACTCGAAAATGTAGCAGATGTAGTTTATGAAATTAGAGATAAGAAAATAAATCTGAAACATTAAATTTAAGGTAGTCGCTGGTCAGTATAGTCTGTTCTGGTTGGCGACTCCATTGTTAAAGAGTATAAAGACTTTAGATTTTATGAATATTAAAAATAGGAACAGTCAATTGAACTGCTCCTATTTTTCTGCTAAATATATTGTAGTTTTCTTATATGTATAATGATAGATTAGCGGATTCTCATCTACGGTACTTACTTCAAATATGAAGAAGTGATCGCGGTTATCTCTGGACTTTTCCTTATTGAGGACAAAGTAATTCTTACGTGAAGTCGCCATTGTTTTTAGGATATCATCAGTTAGGAAGGTCAATGGAATATTCATGTTAGAGTAGCGGTAGAAGTCACGTTCAAAATCTTGGTAGCTCTCGCTATAATAGTCCATTTGTAGGTGATTACGCTGAAACTCAAGCTGATTCATAGAGCACCTCCTCGACAAGTTCAATACTAATAATGTCTTTTAATTTCAAATTGATGTGACCTGTTGTAGTTTTTA
Source organism: Streptococcus mitis (assembly GCF_022137125.1). Lineage (GTDB taxonomy): Bacteria > Bacillota > Bacilli > Lactobacillales > Streptococcaceae > Streptococcus > Streptococcus mitis_CE. Next base: position 24,090 of record NZ_JAKNEQ010000003.1, read on the forward strand.
TCAAAATGAAATCTTTGGTCAGACTTGGTATTGTTCCAGTGTAGGAAACACGCTTGTTTTTTTCAATCACTTGAATGCGTGTGCGTAGCTGCCCGGCGTATACTTGACTGAGGAGTAATAATTTCTTCTCTAGTGACAAATCTGACATGTACGTTACTTTGTTTGTATCATCAGAGAGTGCTGATGTATGCTCAGATAGGAAAAAGCCCATCCATTTTTGCATCTTTGTATCCTGGTACTCTCTTGCTGACTGAAATGGTAAGGATGAACGGTCAATCATTTTAATCCCTCCAATCCACCAGCGGAATGACCGCCAATAAGTTTACTGCGTTCAATATTTTAGGAACCTTCAGTTAGGACGGTTCCTTTTTGTATGGCTAAAAAGCCAAACTGTTCTCTGACAACATCAATAGCTGTCTGAAGTCTATTTTCTTTTTCAATTTCTTCTACATCATGCAAAATGAGGACAACCCTTTTACTACCAAGGTGTTCTGTGCAGAATGCGGTTCAGCTTTTGGACGTAAGAACTGGACGACCAGTCGTGGCAAACGTAAAGTTTGGCAGTGTAACAACCGTTATAAGGTAAAGGGACAGATTGGTTGTCAGAATAACCATATCGATGAGGGAACACTAGAGAAAGCTGTAATGATGGCAGTTAAACTACTGAGTGAGAATATGGATTTGTTGCATGGAAAGTGGAATAAGATCTTGGAAGAAAACCAGTTATTAGAAAAGCATTACAGTGTGTTACTGGCTGAATTGATAAATAAGGAGTGTTGGGAATATGATTCCTTTGAGATGTGTCAGGTACTAGATAGTATTTTGATTTCGGAGGATGGACAGATAACCGTTAGATTTTTGGAAGGAACAGAAGTTGATTTATAAGGCTGTAGGCATAGTATAGTTCACTATGTTTGCAGCCTTTTTTCTTGTTTAGTGGTATAATTATATGTAGGATTTTTTAATATCGGTTACTTTTTATGAATTAACCAAAAAACTAAAATGGAGTTGTTTTATAATGAGATATTCTGAAGAAGCATTACAATCATGGATTAAGCCGTTATCTGCCACTGAAGAAACACGGGTTGAAAATACTATTGGAATGATTAAAGATGCAATAGAAAGGAGTGGGCTCTCTTCAAAGTATGAATATGAAATTTTTGCCCAAGGTTCTTATGCAAATAATACGAATGTAAAGAAAAATAGCGACATTGATATCTGTATCATGGTGAAATCTTTATTTTATTGTGAGTATGTAGATGGGTTATCGGACCTAGACTATAATTACTCTAGTAGCAGCACCAATGCTAATGTATTTAAAAACGAAGTGATTAAAGCGTTAATTTCAAAATTTGGTGCAGAATCAGTTTCTATTGGCAATAAGTGTATCAATATTAATTCTAACTCATATCACGTAAATGCAGATGTAGTCCCATGTTTTCAATATCGAAATTATAGATATATTGGTAGCAGGTCATCTGAAAAATTTGTTGAAGGCATCAAATTTTTTACCTCAAACGGAAATTATGAAGTAATTAATTATCCTAAAGTTCATATACAAAATGGTATCTCTAAGAATAAATCTACTCACTATAAATATAAATATTTAGTTAGGATTATGAAGCATATTAAGAACGAGATGCAGGAGCTAGGATTGACAAACGAACGCATTTCTTCATATTTGATAGAATGTTTGGTCTGGAATATACCTGAACAGATGTTTTTCAATAGTAATAGCTACACAGGGTTGTTACAGCAAGCGTTATATTACATAGTGTCTCAAGTGAATTTAAATTGGGTTGAAGTAAGTGGAATGTATTACCTTTTTCGTTCAGAGCAGAAATGGAATTTACAGGATACAAAAACTTTTTTAGTTAGAATGATTGAATTTTTGGATTATAAATAAAACTTATGAATGAACAGCAGAAAAAATTTTTGAATATTACAATATGGGTTTTTGCAATTTGCTTGTTATTAAGATTGTTAATAAGTGGCCAAGAGATTGCAGTGAATCTTAAATCTGATATTTTGGCATTGGTATATTCAGCCATTGGGTATATTGGTGAAGCTATATCAGTTACAGCAATTATTATGGCTATTTTTGAAAAAACAGCATGGCGGTGGCCATTACTATCTAAGATTCATAATGTTCCAATTTTATTTGCGAATTATGTAGGTAGTTTCAAGACGGACTATGATCAGAATGAAAGAAATTGTGAACTTACTATTGAACAGTCATTTACGACTATTAAAGTTAAGTTTAAAACGGGTGAAAGTTCGAGCCATAGCATTACAGCATCAATTATCAATGATAATGGAACACAAAAATTAATTTATACATATTTAAATAGCCCAAGGGCTGAATTGCAAAGTCCTATACATTATGGGACGGTAATTCTTGATATTGATAATCCAAATCAACTAGAAGGAAATTATTATACTAATCGAGGAACCAAAGGTTCAATGAGTTTTGAGATAAACAACCCTTCTCGCTAGTTGGATTTGTAAAGATTTAAATAAAGAAAGAAGAACTAACTATCGGAAACTTGGCATAGATGTAACAATACTGTATATTAACGAAGCCGTAAATACTCGCATTAGTTACGTTTAATAGTTTAATACGGATATTCAGCAGCTTTGATTTCGTTTCACAGTATAGGTAGTAACCGTCAAGACATGTGGAGGCGGTAGTTTTGATGTCAAAAGTTGCAACCAGTGAATAAATGAAGTGTAGAAAATAAAGGCTTGTTCAATTCAATATATAATGAATTACCGGCACCCAAACCAAAGAAAAAGAAATAATTAAATTAGAAGTTGAAGGGGGGAAGAATGAGAATCGGAGTTATTCAAGCAAGTTCGCAAGCGACCAAAAATCAAATAATCTATGATGCTGTATTAAAGTATGCTCCAAAGAAATCTGAGGTTATAAATTTTGGCTGTACGATGGAAGAAAATGAAAAATACTCGTATATAGAAATTTCTATTCTTATAGGTATCTTGTTGGCAAGTAGGACAGTTGATTTCGTTGTTACGGGCTGTTCTTCCGGACAAGGAATGATGCTTGCTTGTAATAGTATGCCTGATGTCATTTGCGGATATGCACCTACACCGAATGATGCCTATTTATTTGCTCAGATTAATAATGGAAATGCGATATCATTACCATTAGGTGAAAATTATACATGGTCAGGTACTGAAAATCTTGAAAGAACAATAGAAGCTCTTTTCTCGGAGCCATTTGGACAAGGATACCCCAAAAGTGAGGCAGAGAGAAAGGTAAGAGATGCTGAGAAACTTAAAGAAATAAGAAGAATCGGGCAGGTTCAGTTTGAAGAATTCGCAAATGTACTAGATATATCATTGTTTGAATCAATCAAGAGGAAACAGAATGTAATTCAGAATGTAAAGGCGTATGGGAAGAAAGAAATAGCTGATTTAATGAAATGAGTAAATCACAGTTTGTCGGGGTAATACCTTTTAACGATAACCTTATGCTATCGTCAAAAGGTTTATAGACATGTTCCCACATACATGTTCACTTGGCATACATAGTGTTCACTCGTTTTATGTCGAGTGTGTGGTACTGCTTTTAAGAGCTGATTGAACAAGGAAAATTAGCTAGTGAAAGTCCTACAGTAAGGAGTTTAAACATGAAATTCCATGAATTTGGTAATAAGAATTTGCCTCCTATTTTACTGATACATGGTGGTGGCAGTTCTTGGTGGAATTATCTTCGTCAAGCACGAATCCTGTCAGAAGAATACCGTATTATTCTACCCACTTTGAATGGCCACGGAGAGGAATATCAACTTGATTATGTTTCTACTGAAGATTCTGCTTTGGAGATTCTAGACTATATCAAAGCAAACTGTGGTGGGAAATTGTTTGCAATCGGTGGTGTTTCACTTGGTGGTCAAATTGTCATGGAGCTTTTGTCTTTAGACAGTGAAATTGCTGAGAAGGCCATTATAGACGGAAGCCTCTGTATTCCTCAACCAATGTTATCTAAAATCAGCATCTTTCTAGTGTCTCTATTTGGTAAACTGATGTTCAATAAATTCTCTTGCAAACTTCAGTTAAGCATGATGAACAAACTCTATCCTAAACTAGCTTATTCAAAAGAAATAAAAGCTTATTATTTGGAGGATCTTCCAAGGACGCCTGTCAAAATATTGGTGACCATTTACAAAAACTATATGGGGCATTACAAGCTGAAAGATATGATTTCTGCTAGCAAGGCTCATGTTCTGTATATCTATGGTGAAAAAGAATTGAACTGTGTGAAAGAATCAGCGAAATTATTTCATCAGCTACATGCAAATACAATTTTGTATGAAGCAAAGGGCTATAATCACGGCTATTTGTCAGCTTACCTACCTCAAGAGTGGATTGATTTGGTGGCACCATTTTTAAAGAGTTAACCATTGGGAATGTGTAATAAATCTGATATGTCACAAGGAGGAATCTTATGCTAGGAGCAATTATTGGAGATATTGTCGGTTCTGTTTACGAATGGAACAATATCAAAACGAAGGACTTTCCTTTATTTAGTGATGACTGTTTTTTCACTGATGATACGGTTATGACCTGTGCTGTCGCAGAAGCAATCATGAATGGTGGGCAAAAGAATGACTTTATTGACGCCATGAAGAAATATGGCAGAATGTATCCGGATGCTGATTATGGTGCTCGGTTTAATGCATGGCTAAACAGCGATAACCGTGATCCTTATAATAGCTTTGGGAATGGTTCGGCTATGCGTGTTTCTCCATGCGCTTGGTCTATGGATTGTAGTTTTTATGCGAGAACCGGAATGTGGCCATCATCTAGAGGACTTGCGAGTCTTTCTGCAGAGGTAACTCATAATCATCCAGAAGGTGTCAAAGGTGCTATGGCTACAGCTGATGCTATCTTTCTATGTCGTTTTTACTTTGGTGGTCATTGTAGAGAGCACGAGCAACCAATTAACGACAATCCTACAGAGTGTAAAAGACGGATTAAGGATTATATAGAGAAGACATACGGCTACAATCTATCTCAAACTTTAGATGAAATCCGCCCTAACTATCGTTTTAACGAAACATGTCAGGGAACTGTCCCTCAAGCCATTATTGCCTTTCTTGAAAGTACAGACTTTGAAGATGCGATAAGAAATGCTATCTCACTTGGTGGCGACAGTGATACTCTCGCTGCAATCACTGGAAGCATAGCTGAGGCGGCATATGGTATTCCTGACTGGATAAAGGAACAGGCCTTTTCTTACTTGGATGAATCCTTAAAGGATGTAGTTATGCGATGGGAAAATAGAATAAACGCGTTTTAATCTCCAGTACGTCAGATTTCTCTTTTCTGTATTTTCATTGTATAATGGGAGTACATTTAATTGCATTTGATGAAATATAAACATTTCTTATGAATATTAAGGAGAAAATTAATGAAAAAAGCAATGCTAATTATAAACCCTACTTCTGGTGGGGAAAAGGCCTTGGATTACAAAGAAAAGCTGGAGAATAAAGCAAAAGAATACTTTGAGCACGTGGAAACCAAAATTACCGAAAAAGCGCAGGATGCAACACATTTTGCTGAGGAGGCTTCACGTGAGAAGTACGATGCAGTGGTTGTGTTTGGTGGAGATGGAACTGTCAACGAAGTCATTTCGGGTATTGCTGAGAGAGACTACATTCCTAAGTTAGGGATTATCCCAGGTGGGACGGGTAACCTCATTACGAAACTCTTGGAAATCAATCAAGACATCGATGGCGCTATTGATGAACTGGATTTCAACTTAACCAATAAGATTGATATCGGAAAAGCGAATGACAATTATTTTGGTTATATCTTTAGTATCGGTTCACTTCCTGAGGCGATTCACAATGTTGAAATCGAGGACAAGACAAAATTCGGTATTTTAGCCTATGCTGTAAATACCATGAAGTCCGTTATAACGGATCAGGTCTTTAACATTAAGGTTGAGACAGAAAATGGAAATTATGTTGGTGAAGCTAGCCATGTTTTGGTTCTTTTGACAAATTACTTCGCTGATAAGAAAATTTTTGAAGAAAATAAGGATGGCTATGCCAACATTTTGATTCTGAAAGATGCTTCTATATTCTCTAAATTATCCGTTATTCCTGATTTGCTAAAAGGAGATGTTGTCGGCAATGATAATATTGAGTATATCAGAGCGCGTAATATTAAGATCTCTTCAGATAGTGAATTGGAGTCTGATGTTGACGGCGATAAATCGGATAACCTACCTGTGGAAATCAAAGTCCTAGCTCAACGAGTAGAAGTGTTTTCAAAACCGAAAGAGTAGAAGGTAAAAATTAGTTTATTATTCACAACGAAATTAAGTTCTATATCAACGATTGGAGGAGGAATGAATTCTCTATTTGATGAATTTCGAACAATTTGTTCTCATTTAAACCAAGTTGGAATCACTCCGACGCTCATGGGTTCCTTGGGTTTTGAATACCGTTCAAATGATGAATGGAGGCCGTCTGACATTGACATTCATGTGCCTGGTGATCCTAGAGGTTGGGAAGCACCTGATCATCTCAGAATTTATGAGTGGGACAAGATAATGAAAGTGATGAAACACTTAGGCTATGCCTTAATAGATATTCATGAGCATGAATTCAAAAAAGATGGTCTGAGTGTTGAATTCGGAAGTATCGATTCTTTACCTGATTTTGCAGGAGTTTCGGAATCGGATATAGAGCTGATTCATCTCGAAAACATCACTTTTCGCGTTCCAAGTTTAGAACAGTATTTAAGTATTTACAAGGCTTCTTCCCAAGATTCTTATCGAAATGAGCACAATAACAATAAGGATTTTAAAAAAATTGAGTGGCTGGAAAGATATTTGTAAATCATCATTTAAAAAGTAGCAAGTTGTAAGACTGGCTGCTTTTTTATTTATAGAACCAAACCACTAGAATCTACGGACAAGCCTTGAAAATAAAATACGAAAGTAGTATACTAGAATCACAATTATGAAAACGTTTGCGTCGCAAATGCAACCAAGTAAATCAGGAGACAAATTGATGGAATTAAGCGCTATTTACCATAGGCCTGAGTCGGAGTATGCCTATCTTTATAAGGATAAGAAGCTTCATATTCGGATTCGAACTAAGAAAGATGACATTGAAAGCATCAACTTGCATTATGGTGACCCTTTTATCTTTATGGAGGAGTTTTATCAGGATGTAAAGGAAATGGCCAAGATAACTTCTGATGCCATCTTTGACTATTGGCAGGTTGAAGTGTCAGTTGATTTTGCACGTATCCAGTATCTCTTTGAACTCAAGGATACAGAAGGTCAAAGTATTTTGTATGGCGATAAAGGGTGTGTGGAAAATTCTCTAGAAAATCTTCATGCCATTGGGAATGGATTTAAGTTGCCCTATCTTCATGAGATTGATGCATGTCAAGTGCCAGACTGGGTTTCAGATACGGTATGGTATCAGATATTTCCTGAGAGATTTGCAAATGGAAATGCTCGATTAAACCCAGAAGGAACATTAGACTGGGATTCATCAAGCACACCTAAAAGTGACGATTTCTTTGGTGGTGATTTACAAGGCATTATTGACCATCTGGATTACTTGCAAGACTTGGGTATTACTGGACTGTATCTTTGTCCTATCTTTGAATCTACGAGCAATCATAAGTACAATACGACAGATTACTTTGAAATTGACCGTCATTTTGGAGACAAGGAGACCTTCCGGGAGCTGGTCGAGCAAGCTCATCAGCGTGGCATGAAAATCATGCTGGATGCGGTATTTAACCATATTGGTTCGCAATCTCCTCAATGGCAAGATGTTGTCGAAAATGGTGAGCAATCTGCTTATAAGGATTGGTTCCATATTCAACAATTCCCAGTGACAACTGAAAAGCTAGTTAATAAGAGAGACTTACCTTATCATGCTTTTGGTTTCGAGGACTATATGCCTAAGCTAAATACAGCCAATCCAGAGGTCAAGAATTATCTTTTAAAGGTTGCGACTTATTGGATTGAAGAGTTTGATATCGATGCTTGGCGTTTGGATGTGGCTAATGAGATTGACCATCAGTTCTGGAAGGATTTTCGCAAGGCAGTTTTAGCTAAAAAGACTGATCTTTATATTTTAGGAGAAGTCTGGCATACGTCTCAGCCTTGGCTAAATGGCGATGAGTTCCATGCGGTCATGAATTATCCTTTATCTGATAGTATCAAGGATTATTTCTTACGAGGGCTTAAGAAGACGGACAAATTCATCGATGAAATCAATGGCCAATCTATGTATTACAAGCAGCAGATTTCAGAGGTCATGTTTAATCTCTTGGATTCGCATGATACAGAACGAATCTTGTGGAAGGCTAATGAGGATGTTCAACTGGTTAAATCAGCCCTAGCCTTTCTCTTTTTACAAAAGGGAACACCCTGCATCTATTATGGAACCGAGCTATCCTTGACCGGAGGACAGGACCCAGATTGTCGACGTTGTATGCCTTGGGAACGTGTATCAAGTGACAATGAGATGCTGAATTTCATGAAGCAGCTGATTAATATTAGAAAACAAGCGTCATCAACCATTCAGCATGGTAAGTATAGCCTAAAAGAAATCAAACCAGATCTAGTAGCTCTGGAATGGACATACGAAGGCCGAGTCCTTAAAGCGATCTTTAACCAATCAACAGAAGATTATATTTTCGAGAAAGAAGCAGTAGCACTAGCAAGCAATTGCCAAGAAATAGAGAATCAGCTTGTCATCTCTCCAAAAGGATTTGTGATTTTTCATTGAAGAGCAATTAAGAGTGACAGGAAAATTGTAGTATAGAGAGCATTTTACAAACAGACTATTTGTCGTCTTGCTACAAATGATATATAATTTAACTTAAAGAAAAAAGGAGGACTAATCGAATGGAATTAAAAGATTTTACAGAAAAAGAACAGGAAATGATTAAGAAGGGGCTTACGACGTCTAAGATTAGTGACAAGGAAACTGCTGAGAAGATTCTTGCTCTAGTACCACAAGACTTGATTAAGCGAATCCCATTTTTCGTCAGAAAACATGCTACAACACGTACGATTAAACGTATTTCAATTGAACACCCTGAACTCTACGCTGCAGCTCAAACAAGTGGTGAAATTCCAGAAAAAGAACGCGAAGAATTGCGTCAAATTATCACGACTATCTTTGAACAAAAGATGAATAAGCATAGTATTAAGTAATTGGATGAAGACATTTTTTATTGGCGGTTTGGGAAGCAATGTCTATCATAGCAAGGATTTTCTTCAAGAACTAAATTCGCAGGTTTACTTTCTAAATCCATATGAAAAGCATCTTCGAGATGAAACAGAATTGAAATCATGGTTTAAAAATGAGATTGTAGAGGAAGAATCTATCTGTCTGATAGGACATTCTCTTGGAGGAGATTTGGCGCGTTATCTTGCATCGGAATTTTATGAAGTGACAAAACTGATTCTTTTGGATGGTGGCTATCTAGATTTAGATAAGATTTTATCTTTAGATACAGAGTTAGAGGAAACTAAAAACTATATTGAATCTCAAGTCGTTTCAGACTTAGCTCTTCTTATTTCTAAAGAAAAATCTGAAGCAAAGCATTGGTCAGAAAATATGGAGAAAGCCGTAAGACAGTCATATCACTGGAATTCTAAGTATAATAGATATGAGTTAGCTATAAAATATGAAAATATAGAAGCGATACTCCGCCTACGGAGGAAAATACAAGCTTTTAAGAGAGAAGTGGGAGATACCTTGTTTATCAGTCCTCGCTATCCTAATGAAGCTACATGGAGAGAGGACGCCCTAAAAGAATTGCCAGACTATTTTGATACTATTTTTCTAGAAAACGTTAGCCATGAGCTTTATACTGAAGCACCCAAAGAAATCGCTAGTCTAATTAATGAGTGGTTTTCTTATACTCATTGAGCTACTTGTATTACTTAAAATGTTTTAAAATTTAAATCTACAAATCATTATTACTCATATAACAAAAAACGAACAGGCTCTTTTTCTGTCATTCAGAAGAGAACTTGTTCGTTTTTATCTTGCTTTTTTAAAACACGCGATACACATAGGGATTCTCTGGTTTATCGACTTTGGTAAAACTATCGATTTCCAAGGTTGGGAGGTTTTGTTTGAGTTCTTTATGATAGTGATTGAACAGTTTTCCTTTGGCTGTTATCCAGGTATTATTCTCATACTGACGGGTATTTCCCTTGGTCAGCAATCCATAGACACCAGAATCTGCGATACAATGGATAATGCCGAAGCGGAATAGAAATTGGCTATTGGCATGACTGGGGTCGTTATAGACAAATCCTGTGAACTGGACTGTCTTGCCCTCAAACTCATCTGGATAGTCGTAGATAGCCTCCATGACTTCCATATAGTTTTCGTTGGTGATCTGAATACTATCTTGGGACAAGTATTTATCCGCCGCAGTTCGCATCTCCTTTTCATAGGCTGTTTTTGAAAAATAAGAACTGGTATCTGGTTTCAAATATTGGCTTGTCGTCCCTTCACTTGTCTGAATGGCTTGATCCGTGCCTTCTGATAAGGGGAATTGATAGCCTTTGGCAGAAACGGTCTGAGAATCCAAGCTAACAGTTGGAAAAGTTAAACCGACGACAATTGGAATGGCAAGAAGAGCAATACTAGTTCCTTTAGATAATCGGCTATTCAGATGACTGTGGGTTTTGACTTGCTTCATCCAGATATACAGCTGGACGATTGCCAAGATAAAGGAAAGCACCATGGAAATATAGGCCAGATAGGAATAGTGCATGTTGATGTACTGGTTTAATTTGCCGGACAGATGGAGATAAATAGTCAATTCAAAATAGCCAGCTAAAACTAAAAATCGAATCATAGGACGACTCCAATCAAGAGAGAATATACTAAGACAACGAGTGTCACAATCGTAATGAACTGACTGATAAATCGTGCTTTCAAGTAATTTTTCATCATGAGAATATTTTTGATATCCAGCATTGGGCCAATTACGAGAAAGGCCAAAACTGGTGCTAAGCCGAAACTCGAGAGAAGAGAAGATCCGATAAAAGCATCAGCCTCACTACAGAGAGAAAGAAGAAAGGCTAAAATCATCAAGAGCAGGATGGCAAAAAGAGGGGTTGCACTGATAGAGGTCAGAATCCGTGTCGGAACATAGACCTGTATAACAGAGGCAAAGAGACAGCCAAATACCAAATAACGCCCCGTATCAAAAAATTCATCAATGGCCTGCACAAAGACCTGAAAAACTTTTTTTGCAGAGCTCAAGTGAGAAAAATCATGCTCATGACAAGCCAACCGATCTTCTTTTTGAATCGGTTCTTGCCAGAAAAATCCTAGAAAAATCCCAAGTATCACAGCCACAACGATGGAACCCAGAGCTCGCAATAGGGCGATATGGAAGGAGTTGCCAAAGGCAGAATAGGTCGCAAAGAGAACAATGGGATTGATAACAGGTGCTGTCACAAGAAAGGGAACGGCTGTGTAACTGGGAACCTTTTTTTCCAGAAAACGATTGATAATGGGGACGATTCCACATTCACAAGAAGGGAAAAGCATCCCGACAAAGGTCCCAAAAAAGATTCTCCCCCAACGATTTCGAGGGAGAAAATGATAAACCTTTTCAGGTGTGATATAAACCTCAATCAGCCCTGAAACAATACTTCCTATCAGAACGAAGGGTAGGGCTTCAATGATTATAGAGAGAAAAATAGCCCCAGTCTGAAGCACACTAGAAGGGAGTTGTTGGAAAGCAGTCATCTAGTTTTTCTTTTCTGCTTTGGCTTTTTTCTCTTTGTCATCAGGGAAAGTGACCTGCTTCAAATCAGGGAGTTTCGCAAACTCTTCAAACATCTTGTCCAAGTCGTCTCGTTTTGTAAATTTTACAGCCATATGTGTACCTCGATTCTAAATTCTATCTCTATTATACTATTATTTTAAGGAAAAGGGAAAAGTTAAAATTGAGTATCTAACGAATAATAGAGCTTGATATATCCTGATATACACTATGATTGTGATATAATAGTTGTGGAATAACGGAGGAAATGATGGATCATGAAACAATCGGTCAGGTTACCGATGAAGTAAAAGAAATTTTTGATATTGTTCTTGAAGCGAGCGACATAAAGGTCAACAAAGACGGTTTGAGAAGCCATATGATAAAACGCCATCACAATGATGTGATTCATCATATTGAAGACCTGGAACTCATACTAAGGAACCCAGATTTCGTCGGGGTCAATCCACGAGAGAAAGACGCCAGTTTCGAATATGTAAAAAGATTTGATGATAATGTTCTTGTTTCCATCAAGTTACATAAAAGTGGAGATTTCTTTTATGTTCTGACCATGTATCGCTTACAAGATTTCAAGTTACAAAGTCGTATTAAGTCTGGGTAGATTGAGAAAGCTTGACAAAAAAATAGATAGTGCTAGAATAACATTAACGAAAGACATTTGAGGGCAGAAAGGTTCCTGCCGCACCTTGAAGAAGGTATCTGAGATGCTGGGTACACCGACCAGCCAAATGTCCGTTATTTCAAAGGAGGGGCTTAAATGCTCCTTTTTTATTTAAAATTTCAAAATAGATTATCCCCACCGCAGACTCTGTCTTGCGGTTTTTTATTTTTCAAAAACACGCATTTTGGACGATTAGAAATAGAAATCTAAATGCTATTCTTCACCACAACAATTAGGATAAATAATTTTTAACACGAGGGCTCTCCTTTCACCAAATTTGAGTCTGCCGATCCCTTGGCTATCCTTTCCTTTCACAAACGAGTCGCTTATTCAATTATAAGTTTACGTGCTCCTAGTCACAGTCAGTTGTGCTTGATGGAAAGAATGACACCTATAAAAATGCGAGGTAGTGACTATACCACTCACTTATTCACCACCCCGTGATTTGTAGTAGTGATAGGCTTTCTCGCTATTATTATAAAACAAAATAAAGAGCACAACACTTTTTCATTCTGTGTTGTGCCTTGAGTGAAACGAAAGGAATTAATTATAAAAGTTTAAAAAGTCAATGTGTTATTCCAGGTCAGGAACATCTTCCAGAACTGGCTATTATGTCTGATCCATTAAATGCTTTTGATGTCATGGAGTGGTAAAAAAAGGTGGCAATGCTCTCTAAGTACAAGTTATTGCACTATAGAATATAAATCTATTCCCCACATATTGTTTTTAAATACTGTAAGAGCTAATTTGAAACGTTTAGCTTATGGTATAATAGATTCATGGATAAAAAATATGAAAAAATCTCCCAGGATTTGGGAGTGACGTTAAAGCAAATTGATACTGTTCTAAGTTTGACAGCTGAAGGGGCGACTATTCCCTTTATTGCGCGTTATCGCAAGGATATGACTGGTAGTTTGGATGAGGTGACAATTAAGGCCATTATCGACTTGGATAAAAGCCTGACAAATCTCAACGACCGTAAGGAAGCTGTCTTAGCTAAGATTCAAGAACAAGGCAAGTTGACCAAGGAATTGGAAGAAGCTATCTTAGCTGCCGAAAAATTAGCAGACGTTGAAGAACTCTATCTTCCTTACAAGGAAAAGCGTCGGACTAAGGCAACCATTGCCCGTGAAGCTGGACTCTTTCCTCTTGCTCGCTTGATTTTGCAGAATGTAACTGACTTAGAGAAGGAAGCTGAAAAGTTCGTCTGTGAAGGATTTGCGACTGGCAAGGAAGCCTTAGCTGGTGCAGTTGATATCTTGGTCGAAGCCTTATCGGAGGATGTCAATTTACGTGCTATGACTTATCAGGAAGTGCTGAGACACTCTAAACTCACTTCTCAAGTCAAGGATGAAAGTCTCGATGAAAAGCAGGTTTTTCAGATTTATTATGATTTTTCAGAGACAGTTGGAAATATGCAGGGTTATCGTACCTTGGCCCTCAATCGTGGGGAGAAGCTAGGTGTCTTGAAGGTCGGTTTTGAACATGCGACGGACCGTATTCTTGCCTTCTTTGCTACTCGTTTCAAGGTGAAAAATGCTTATATTGATGAAGTGGTTCAGCAATCCGTTAAGAAAAAAGTCTTGCCTGCTATCGAGCGCCGTATTCGGACAGAATTAACCGAAAAAGCAGAAGAAGGGGCTATCCAACTCTTTTCTGACAATCTGCGAAATCTCCTCTTGGTTGCTCCGCTGAAAGGGCGTGTGGTTCTAGGATTTGACCCTGCCTTTCGTACAGGTGCCAAGCTAGCTGTCGTGGATGCAACAGGAAAAATGCTGACAACTCAGGTCATTTATCCTGTCAAACCAGCCTCTGCTCGTCAAATCGAAGAAGCCAAGAAAGATTTGGCAGACTTGATTGGTCAATACGGCGTGGAAATTATTGCTATCGGAAATGGGACGGCCAGTCGTGAAAGCGAAGCCTTTGTGGCAGAAGTTCTTAAAGATTTTCCTGAGGTCAGCTATGTTATCGTCAATGAAAGTGGTGCTTCTGTCTATTCTGCCAGTGAACTAGCTCGTCAGGAGTTTCCAGACTTGACCGTTGAAAAACGCTCTGCTATTTCTATTGCCCGTCGCTTGCAAGATCCCCTTGCTGAATTGGTCAAAATCGATCCTAAGTCAATCGGTGTCGGTCAATATCAGCATGATGTCAGTCAAAAGAAATTGTCTGAAAGTCTGGACTTTGTCGTCGATACCGTGGTGAACCAAGTCGGTGTCAATGTCAATACAGCCAGCCCAGCTCTTCTTTCCCATGTCGCTGGACTCAACAAAACTATTTCTGAAAATATTGTCAAATACCGTGAGGAAGAAGGAAAAATCACTTCACGCGCTCAAATCAAGAAGGTTCCTCGTCTGGGAGCCAAGGCTTTTGAGCAGGCTGCTGGTTTCCTCCGTATCCCAGAAAGTAGCAATATCCTTGATAATACAGGAGTTCACCCAGAAAATTACGCTGCTGTCAAGGAACTTTTCAAACGCTTGGATATCAAAGACTTGAACGAAGAAGCCCAAAGCAAACTCAAGTCCCTATCAGTCAAAGATATGGCGCAAGAGCTAGACCTTGGTCCTGAAACCCTTAAAGATATCATTGCCGACCTTCTCAAACCAGGTCGAGATTTCCGTGATTCCTTTGACGCACCTGTGCTTCGCCAAGATGTCCTAGATATCAAGGACTTAGTGGTTGGTCAGAAGCTAGAGGGTGTGGTGCGTAATGTAGTTGACTTTGGTGCCTTCGTTGACATTGGAATTCACGAGGACGGCTTGATTCACATTTCGCATATGAGTCGCAAGTTTATCAAACATCCTAGCCAAGTGGTGTCCGTCGGAGATTTGGTGACCGTTTGGGTTAAGAAAATTGATACTGAACGTGAAAAAGTCAATCTGTCGCTCCTAGCTCCAGATGAATCTAACTGATTACGTCAAGCAAGTTTCACTAGAAGACTTCGGCAGACCTTTTATCCATCATGCCCAGTGGAATAGGCGTCTACGTTCGACAGGTGGGCGATTTTTCCCCAAAGATGGGCATTTGGATTTCAACCCAAAGGTTTATCAGGAATTGGGTCTGGATGTTTTTAGGAAAATTGTCCGACATGAACTCTGTCATTATCACCTCTATTTTCAAGGGAAGGGCTATCAACACAAGGATCGAGATTTTAAGGAACTGTTGAAAGCAGTGGATGGATTACGGTTTGTACCAACCTTGCCAAATAGTAACTCTAAACCACTCAAGCTTTATCGTTGTCAATCCTGCCAGCAAAGGTATCATCGCAAGCGTAGGATTGATACTAAACGCTATCGCTGTGGACTTTGTCGAGGTAAATTGCTACTTATAAATCAGCCTGAGGACTGATGAAAGCCGAGCCTACCCGTGATATACTATGTCTAACCTAGCAGAAAGAGGAAAAATCATGAACAGTAAATTTTATAAAATGAGACGAAATCGCATGATTTCAGGAGTTCTGGCAGGTCTGTCAGACAAGTGGAACTTTGATGTTACCCTTGTTCGTTTCTTGTTTGCCATTTTTACAGTTGCAAACTTTGGACTTGGCGTGATTATCTATATCATCCTAGCTTCTATCATGCCAACCAAGGAAGAAATCGAAGCAGAAATGTACGGAACAGGCCCACGTAAACGCAAAGAAGCCCAAGCTATTGAAGAAAATGATGGATGGTTTTGGTGAGGTAGAAACAGTTATTTTACTGTTAGTCTATGAATTCGACTAATCTATTTTAAAATTTCTGAACCCTTGTATCTGCAAGGGTTTTCTTCTTACTTTCTTTTTATGGTAAAATATTTTTAATAAAATATCTACATTTCCCCCAATCTTACAAAAATGTAAGATTAAAGTCTTTTTTGTAAGGTTAGGTTATGGCAAGCGGTCTTTTTTTGATGTAAACTAGACTCATAAAGAACAAAGGAGTAACATCATGAAACAAATCTTACAGAAGAAAACAAAACAACCAAACCACAAAGATATTGAGCGCGTTCAACTTGGATGTGCTATGATGCAAGCGACATTTCATTTGATGGGATATTAAGAAAGGAGATTCTCATGACACTTTTAGATGTAAAACACGTTCAAAAAATTTATAAAACTCGTTTTCAGGGCAACCAAGTAGAAGCCCTCAAGGATATTCACTTTACCGTCGAAAAGGGTGACTACGTTGCCATCATGGGTGAGTCTGGTTCTGGTAAATCAACTCTTCTCAATATTCTAGCTATGCTGGATAAACCAACTCGTGGACAAGTTTACTTGAATGGAATTGACACCGCAACCATTAAAAATTCACAGGCTTCTAGCTTCCGTCGTGAAAAGCTGGGCTTTGTCTTCCAAGACTTTAACTTGCTAGATACTCTGTCTGTTAAGGACAATATCTTGCTTCCGCTTGTCTTGTCAAGGAGACCTATTACGGAGATGATGAAGAAATTGGTGGTGACAGCTGAGAATCTAGGCATCAACCAATTGCAAGAGAAGTACCCTTACGAAATTTCAGGTGGTCAGAAACAGCGTGTAGCAGTAGCCCGCGCCATCATCACAGAACCTGAAATTCTCCTTGCGGATGAGCCAACAGGAGCCCTTGATTCCAAGTCATCTGCAGCCTTACTTGATGTTTTTGATGAAATCAATGAGCGCGGCCAAACCATTCTCATGGTAACCCACTCCACAGCAGCAGCTAGCAGAGCCAAGCGCGTGCTCTTTATCAAAGACGGCATTCTTTACAATCAAATCTACCGTGGAGAGAAGACAGAGCGTCAGATGTTCCAAGAAATCTCTGATACCTTGACTGTCATGGCAAGCGAGGTGAATTAGTATGTTTCGATTAACCAATAAGTTAGCGGTATCGAACTTGATTAAAAACCGCAAACTCTACTATCCTTTTGCGCTGGCTGTTCTCTTGGCAGTCACTGTCACCTATCTCTTTTACTCTCTAACCTTCAATCCCAAGATTGCTGAAATCCGTGGAGGAACAACCATTCAGGCTACACTTGGATTTGGTATGTTTGTCGTCACCCTTGCGTCAGCCATTATCGTCCTCTATGCCAATAGTTTTGTCATGAAGAACCGTTCCAAGGAACTAGGAATTTATGGCATGTTGGGCTTGGAAAAGCGTCATCTTATCAGTATGACCTTTAAGGAGTTAGTGGTATTTGGGATTCTAACTGTTGGAGCGGGTATCGGTATTGGAGCCTTGTTTGATAAGTTAATTTTCGCTTTCTTGCTCAAACTGATGAAATTGAAGGTTGAGCTGGTCGCTACCTTCCAAATGAATGTTGTCATTGCAGTACTTGTTGTCTTTGGATTGATTTTCCTAGGCCTCATGTTCCTGAATGCCCTTCGAATCGCCCGTATGAATGCCCTCCAGCTTTCTCGTGAAAAAGCTAGTGGTGAGAAAAAAGGTCGTTTCCTACCTCTACAAACTATTCTTGGTTCCATAAGTTTAGGGATTGGCTACTATCTTGCCCTTACTGTAAAAGATCCTCTCACAGCCCTAACAACCTTCTTCCTAGCTGTTTTACTGGTTATCTTTGGTACTTATCTATTGTTTAATGCAGGAATTACCGTTTTCCTCCAAATCTTAAAGAAAAATAAGAAATACTATTACCAACCAAATAACCTTATCTCAGTCTCTAACTTGATTTTCCGTATGAAGAAAAATGCAGTTGGATTAGCAACAATCGCTATTTTGTCAACAATGGTCTTGGTTACCATGTCTGCAGCGACAAGCATTTTCAATGCTTCAGAATCCTTTAAAAAAGTGATGAATCCGCATGACTTTGGCATTACTGGACAAAATGTTGAAAAAGAAGATTTGGACAAACTCTTGAGCCAGTTTGCAAGTGACAAAGGTTATAGTGTCAAAGAGAAAGAAGTG
Organism: Streptococcus mitis; assembly: GCF_022137125.1. GTDB lineage: Bacteria > Bacillota > Bacilli > Lactobacillales > Streptococcaceae > Streptococcus > Streptococcus mitis_CE. The sequence continues at coordinate 42,444 of NZ_JAKNEQ010000003.1, forward strand.
CTTCGTTACAGTAACTTTGGTATTGCAAATCAAGAAGGAACCAAGTTAACCATTTTTGAAAGGGGACAAAATCGTGTCCAACCTAAAACAGTCTTCATGGTATTTGACCAAAAAGACTATGAAAATATGACTGGTCAGAAGCTTTCTCTATCAGGCAATGAGGTCGGCCTCTTCGCTAAGAATGATGGACTGAAAGGACAGAAAGCTCTAACTCTAAATAACCATCAATTTTCTGTAAAAGAAGAATTTAATACAGATTTTATTGTGAACCATGTCCCAAATCAGTTTAATATTTTTACTACTGATTACAATTACCTTGTTGTTCCTAATTTGCAAGCATTTTTAGACCAATTCCCAGATTCGGCTATCTATAATCAGCTTTACGGTGGTATAAATGTAAATATCAGTGAAGAAGAACAACTCAAAGTCGCTGAAGAATATGAAAAATACTTACAAAAGTTTAATGCTCAATTAAACACTGAAGGTAGCTATGTGTATGGTAGCAATCTAGCAGATGCTAGTGCTCAAATGAGTGCCCTCTTTGGTGGTGTCTTCTTTATCGGTATTTTCCTATCCATTATCTTTATGGTCGGAACCGTTCTGGTCATCTATTACAAACAAATTTCTGAAGGCTATGAAGACCGTGAGCGCTTTATTATCTTGCAGAAAGTCGGTTTAGATCAAAAGCAAATCAAGCAAACCATCAACAAACAGGTTTTAACTGTTTTCTTCCTTCCTTTGCTTTTTGCCTTCATACATCTAGCCTTTGCCTACCATATGCTTAGTCTGATTTTAAAAGTGATTGGTGTAATAGATACGAATATGATGTTGATTGTGACCTTGTCTATCTGCGCTATCTTCCTCATCGCCTATGTGCTGATTTTCATGATTACTTCAAGAAGTTATCGCAAGATTGTCCAAATGTAAAAAAAGATACCTCGACTTCAAAATCGAGGTATTTCTTATGTTCTAAATGCTGAAAAGTTGTCCGAGCAGGAAGGTAACTCCCATGGTCAAGAGGCCAATAGCTAGGTTCCGAATCATAGCTGTTTTGGTTGGTGCTTTTCCAAGTCTGGCACTAGTGTAACCAGTGAGAAGAAGGGCCACACCGACGATAAGGACGGTAGCAGGGATACGGTATTCACTTGGGAAAATGGTAATTGAAAGCATGGGTGGTAAGCTACCAAGGAAAAAAGAAATAAAGCTAGAGATAGCAGCATGCCATGGATTGGTAAACTCTTCATACTCTATCCCATATTTTTCCTCTACCAAAGCCTTGAGCGGATTATTTAAAAAGGCTTTGTTGGTCAAGAGTTGAGCAGAGGTTTCACATTCTCCATTTTGGATATAGGCTGCATAGAGAGACTTTTTGGCTAGTTCCATATCTTGGTCTAGCAAGACTTGCTCACGCGCAACGGCTGCTTCCTCGGTATCTTTTTGAGTTGAAACAGATACATATTCTCCACCAGCCATCGAAAAGGCACCAGCTAAGATAGCTGCAAATCCTGATAAAAAGATAATCCAGATATTACTCGTAGCACTAGCAACCCCGATAACCACACCAGCAATGGAAATAATTCCATCATTGGCACCAAGAACACCCGCACGCAGGATATTTAAACGACCTGCAAAATTTGAATCGATTTCGTGATTTGTTTCTGACATACTATTCTCCTTTTTATCCAGTATAAAGGAAAAATATAGGGAAATCAATCTTTTAAAAGTATCTGAAAAAAGTTGCACGATTTTAATGATATAAAAATGTCGACATCTTCTCTAATAGATCAAACACCGAGGGTAAAGTGTATAGAATATCATAAAGAATTTTAAATTAAATATGAAAATCATTTTGTTCACTTTATAATCGTTTACAAGAGAAAAGTTAGTATTAAATCAAATAAAATCCAAATATTTTACGAACTATTTTTATATTTTCTTCGTAAACCGCTTTACAAGTTCTTAAAAATATGATATAGTAATAAAGCTTAGAAAATGAGATGATGTTTTCTAGCAAATATAAACCCGAGTAAAAAACGCCTACGGACAGGCAGGGTTGAATGCCGAAGCGTGGTTGAAAAACCACATTATTGATAGGGTTAAAAGCCTACTTTTATAAGTTGATGTTAGGACACTTATCCTAATTCATAAATTTTTAGTGTGGTGAAAGCACACGTCATCTTGTGAAACGATCAATAAAGTACGTAATATTTGCTACTAGAGAGTTAGGAAACATCGGGAACAGACATACTCAACAGAAACAAACATAAAAACGTCAGAAGATTGCAGAGCAGGTGAAAACCTGCTCTTTTTTCATGAGTCAACCTTTAGTCGCCTTCGTCTTCTTGAGGCGCTACAAATACGGTAAAGGAGTATGTCTTGAAAGAGTTAGATCAAAACCAAGCCCCAATTTATGAGGCCATGGTGAAGTTGCGCAAGAAAAGGATTGTTCCCTTTGATGTTCCAGGTCACAAGCGTGGACGGGGAAATCCAGAACTTGTCGAACTGCTAGGTGAAAAATGTGTAGGCATTGATGTTAATTCGATGAAACCCTTGGATAATCTTGGTCACCCCATTTCGATTATTCGGGATGCAGAGGAGCTGGCAGCTGATGCTTTTGGAGCAGCCCATGCCTTTCTCATGATTGGGGGAACAACTTCATCGGTGCAGACTATGATTCTGTCAACCTGCAAGGCTGGAGATAAGATTATTCTGCCACGTAATGTCCATAAATCTGCTATTAATGCGTTGGTTCTATGTGGTGCCATTCCCATCTATATCGAGATGAGTGTAGATCCTAAAATTGGTATCGCTTTAGGTCTTGAAAATGATCGAGTAGCCAAGGCCATAAAGGACCATCCAGATGCCAAGGCCATTTTGATTAACAATCCTACTTACTACGGAATCTGTTCAGACCTAAGGGGATTGACAAAAATGGCTCATGAAGCTGGTATGATGGTTTTAGTAGATGAAGCTCACGGAGCGCATTTGCATTTCACTGATAAACTTCCAATTTCTGCTATGGATGCAGGGGCTGATATGGCAGCAGTCTCCATGCATAAGTCTGGTGGGAGTTTGACCCAAAGTTCGCTTCTTTTAATCGGGGAGCAGATGAATCCTGAATACGTTCGTCAGATCATCAACCTGACCCAGTCAACATCCGCCTCTTACTTGTTGATGGCTAGTCTGGATATTTCGCGTCGCAACTTGGCTCTTCGTGGTAAAGAGTCGTTTGAGAAGGTCATTGAGCTATCCGAGTACGCTCGTCGTGAAATCAATGCCATTGGCGGTTACTATGCTTACTCAAAAGAGTTAATAGATGGTGTGTCGGTCTGTGATTTTGATGTAACCAAGCTGTCAGTTTACACTCAGGGGATTGGCTTAACAGGTATCGAGGTTTATGACCTCCTACGAGACGAATATGACATTCAGATTGAGTTTGGTGATATTGGCAACATCCTGGCCTATATTTCGATTGGTGACCGCATCCAAGACATCGAGCGCTTGGTTGGTGCTCTTGCTGATATCAAGAGACTCTATTCACGAGATGGGAAGGACTTGATAGCTGGAGAATATATCCAGCCCGAGTTAGTGCTATCCCCTCAAGATGCCTTCTATTCGCAACGCAGAAGTCTTGCCTTGGCAGATGCTATTGGCGAAGTATGTGGAGAATTTGTCATGTGCTATCCTCCAGGTATTCCTATCTTGGCTCCTGGAGAACGCATTACACGAGAAATTGTCGATTATATCCAATTTGCCAAGGAACGTGGTTGTTCCCTCCAGGGGACGGAAGATCCTGAGGTCAATCACATCAACGTCATTAAGAGAAAGGAGAACTAGATGGATTTATGGTTTTCTGAGGTTCATACTCCAGATGTGAAATTGTCCCTGAGAACAGCCAAGCAACTCTACGCTGGTAAAAGTGAATGGCAGGATATCGAAGTCTTGGATACACCAGCTTTTGGGAAAATACTGATTTTAAATGGGCATGTCTTGTTTTCAGATGCAGATGACTTTGTCTACAATGAAATGACCGTTCACGTTCCCATGGCTGTCCATCCCAATCCCAAGAAAGTTTTGGTAATAGGGGGTGGCGACGGCGGTGTTGCTCAAGTTTTGACACTGTATCCAGAATTGGAACAAATTGATATTGTGGAACCAGATGAGATGTTGGTAGAGGTTTGCCGAGAGTATTTCCCAGACTTTGCTGCGGGGCTAGATGACCCTCGTGTTACCATTTACTACCAAAATGGGCTACGCTTTTTGCGAAACTGTGAAGATGACTACGATATTATCATCAACGATGCGACAGATCCATTTGGCCATACAGAAGGTCTCTTTACCAAGGAATTTTACGGTAACAGTTATAGAGCCTTGAAAGAAGACGGTATCATGATTTACCAGCATGGGAGTCCTTTCTTTGACGAGGATGAGTCTGCTTGCCGAAGCATGCATCGCAAGGTCAATCAGGCCTTTCCAATTAGTCGGGTCTATCAGGCCCACATCCCAACCAGTCCAGCTGGCTATTGGTTGTTTGGATTTGCATCGAAAAAATACCACCCCGTCAAAGATTTTGACAAGGAGGGCTGGAAAAAACGCCAGCTTTTCACAGAATACTACACTGCAAACTTACACGTGGGAGCCTTTATGTTGCCCAAATATGTTGAGGATATTTTAGAAGAAGAGGAAGGAAAAAAATGGGTCGTTTATTAGTTATTGGATGTGGGGGCGTTGCCCAAGTTGCTATTTCAAAGATTTGCCAAGATAGCGAAACCTTTACAGAGATTATGATTGCTAGCCGTACCAAGTCAAAATGCGATGACTTGAAGGCTAAATTAGAAGGTAAAACAAGTACAAAGATTGAGACAGCTGCTCTTGATGCAGATAAGGTTGAAGAAGTAATTGCCCTGATTGAAAGCTACAAGCCAGAAGCAGTTTTGAACGTAGCACTACCATATCAAGATTTAACAATTATGGACGCTTGTTTGGCAACAGGTGTTCACTATATCGATACAGCTAACTATGAAGCAGAAGACACAGAAGACCCTGAGTGGCGTGCTATTTATGAGAAACGTTGTAAGGAACTTGGTTTTACAGCCTACTTTGACTACTCATGGCAGTGGGCTTATCAAGAGAAATTCAAAGAAGCAGGCTTGACCGCTCTGCTTGGTTCTGGTTTTGACCCAGGTGTGACCAGCGTCTTTTCTGCTTACGCCCTTAAACACTATTTTGATGAAATCCACTATATCGACATTTTAGACTGTAATGGTGGTGACCACGGTTATCCATTTGCGACAAACTTTAACCCAGAAATCAATCTCCGCGAGGTTTCTGCGCCAGGTTCTTACTGGGAAGATGGAAAATGGGTCGAAGTGGAAGCTATGTCAATCAAGCGCGAGTACGATTTCCCTCAGGTCGGACAAAAAGACATGTATCTCCTTCACCATGAAGAAATTGAATCATTGGCCAAGAACATTCCAGGTGTCAAACGTATTCGTTTCTTTATGACTTTTGGTCAATCTTATCTAACGCACATGAAATGTCTGGAAAATGTCGGTCTCCTTCGTACGGATACCATTAACTTCAACGGTCAAGAAATTGTACCAATCCAATTTTTGAAAGCCTTGCTTCCAGATCCAGCCAGCCTTGGGCCACGCACTGTTGGTAAAACCAATATTGGATGTATCTTTACAGGTGTCAAAGATGGCGTTGAAAAGACCATCTACATCTACAATGTCTGCGACCATCAGGAATGTTATGCAGAAGTTGGTTCACAAGCTATTTCATATACAACAGGAGTTCCAGCCATGATTGGTACAAAATTGGTTATGAACGGTACTTGGAAACAAGCTGGAGTTTACAACCTTGAAGAGTTGGATCCAGATCCATTCATGGAAGCTTTGAATGAGTATGGTTTGCCTTGGATTGTGGTTGAAAATCCACAAATGGTGGACTGATGAAGTTAGAACAAGTACCAACGCCAGCCTATGTCATTGACTTGGCCAAGTTAGAAGCAAACTGTCGCATTCTACAATATGTACAAGAAGAGGCTGGTTGCAAGGTTTTGCTTGCCCAGAAGGCTTATTCCCTCTACAAAACCTATCCCTTGATTAGCCAGTATCTATCAGGTACGACAGCCAGTGGACTCTATGAAGCTAAGCTAGCTAGGGAAGAATTTCCAGGAGAAGTCCATGTATTTGCGCCAGCCTTTAAGGATGCGGACTTGGAGGAATTGCTGGAGATAACAAATCATATCGTCTTTAACTCAGAGAGACAGTTGCGTAAACATGGGGCCCGTTGTCGGGATGCTGGTGTAAGCGTGGGTTTGCGACTTAACCCTCAGTGTTCAACTCAAGGTGACCACGCGCTCTATGACCCTTGTGCACCTGGCTCCCGTTTTGGAGTAACTTCAGACAAGATACCGAGTGATTTGCTGGATTTGGTGGATGGTCTTCATTTTCACACCCTTTGCGAGCAGGGAGCAGATGATTTAGAGACAACTTTGAAAGCAGTAGAAGAGCAATTTGGAGCCTATTTGCATCAGGTCAAATGGCTCAATATGGGGGGCGGACACCACATCACAAGAGAAGGTTATGATGTAGATTTGCTGATTTCTGAGATCAAGCGTATCCGAGAAACTTACAATCTTGAAATCTATATCGAGCCTGGTGAAGCCATTGCGCTCAATGCAGGTTATCTAGCAACTGAAGTATTGGATATTGTCGAAAACGGTATGGAAATCTTGGTTTTAGACGCCTCTGCGACCTGCCATATGCCTGATGTACTTGAGATGCCCTATCGTCCACCTTTGAGAAATGGATTTGCCGCTCAGGAAAAAGCCCATACCTATAGACTTTCTTCCAATACCTGTCTGACAGGAGATGTGATTGGTGATTATAGCTTTGAAAATCCAGTTCAAATCGGTGATAGACTTTATTTTGAAGATATGGCTATTTACTCATTTGTCAAAAATAATACCTTTAATGGTATTGGATTGCCAAGTCTCTATCTCATGGATGAGCAGGGTGACTGCAGATTAGTCAAATCTTTTGGTTATCAAGACTTTAAAGGGAGATTATCATGATGGACAGTCCCAAAAAATTAGGCTATCGCATGCCAGCAGAATACGAGCCCCATCATGGTACCCTTATGATATGGCCAACTCGACCAGGTTCATGGCCCTTTCAAGGAAAGGCTGCCAAAAGAGCTTTCAGCCAGATCATTAAGACTATAGCAGAAGGGGAAAGAGTCTATCTTTTGGTTGGCCAAGACTACTTAGCTGAATCCCAATCTTATCTTGGAGACAAGGTTATTTATCTAGACATTCCCACCAATGATGCCTGGGCGCGTGATACGGGTCCGACCATTCTTATCAATGATGAAGGCCAGAAATTAGCCGTGGATTGGTCTTTCAATGCTTGGGGTGGTGCTGTTGATGGTCTTTATCAAGATTATGAAGATGATGACCAAGTAGCCAGTCGTTTTGCTGAGACCTTGGAAATGCCTGTTTATGATGCCAAGCCTTTTGTACTGGAAGGCGGAGCGATACATAGCGATGGTCAAGGAACCATTCTCGTGACTGAAAGTTGCTTGCTTAGTTCTGGTCGCAATCCTCATCTTAGTAAGGAAGAAATCGAAACCACCTTATTAGAGTGCCTTGGAGCTGAAAAAGTTATCTGGCTTCCTTATGGTATTTATCAGGACGAAACCAATGAACACGTTGACAATGTTGCTGCCTTTGTTGGTCCTGCTGAGCTTGTTTTGGCTTGGACAGACGACAAAAGCGATCCTCAATATGCCATGTCAGCAGCTGATTTAGCGCTTTTAGAAAAGGAAACAGATGCAAAAGGTCGTCAGTTCACCATTCATAAACTTCCAATTCCAGCTCTTCATCAAGTTGTAACCAAAGAGGATTTACCAGGCTACATCTATGAAGAAGGAGAAGAAGAGCGATACGCAGGTGAACGACTAGCAGCTTCCTACGTAAACTTTTATATTGCCAACCAGGCTGTCCTTGTTCCCCAGTTTCAAGATGTCAATGACCAAGTGGCCCTAGATATCCTCAGTAAGTGTTTCCCAGACCGTAAAGTTGTTGGTATACCAGCTAGAGATATTCTTTTAGGTGGTGGCAATATCCACTGTATCACCCAACAAATCCCAGAATAGGAGAAAAAGATGAGAAATGTAAGAGTTGCAGCCATTCAGATGCAATGCGCTAAGGATGTGTCAACAAATATCCAAACCGCAGAGCGTTTAGTACGTCAGGCTGCAGAACAAGGCGCACAAATTATTCTTTTACCCGAATTGTTTGAACGTCCATACTTTTGTCAGGAACGTCAGTATGACTACTACCAGCATGCCCAGTCGGTGACAGACAATACAGCCATTCAGCATTTTAAAACCATTGCTAAGGAACTACAGGTCGTTTTACCGATCAGTTTCTATGAAAAAGATGGCAATGTCTTATATAACTCTATTGCTGTCATTGATGCAGATGGGGAAGTGCTGGGTGTGTATCGAAAGACTCATATACCAGATGACCATTATTATCAAGAAAAATTTTATTTCACGCCTGGTAATACAGGTTTCAAGGTCTGGGATACTCGCTATGCCAAGATTGGGATCGGTATCTGTTGGGATCAATGGTTCCCTGAAACAGCGCGCTGTCTTGCATTGAATGGTGCTGAATTGCTCTTTTATCCTACAGCCATCGGTTCAGAGCCGATTTTGGATACAGATAGTTGTGGTCACTGGCAACGTACCATGCAAGGACACGCAGCAGCAAATATTGTTCCAGTCATCGCAGCCAATCGTTATGGATTAGAGGAAGTCGCTCCAAGTGAGGAAAATGGTGGACAGAGTTCCAGTCTTGACTTCTACGGTTCATCCTTTTTGACGGATGAAACAGGAGCTATTCTAGAGCAAGCTGAAAGACAAGCTGAAGCTGTTCTGTTAGCAACTTATGACCTAGACAAGGGAGCAAGAGAACGCCTAAACTGGGGCTTGTTTCGAGATAGAAGACCAGAAATGTATCAACGAATTACGAACTAGTAGGCAAATCTATATTTACAAATTTTAGAATATCTGACGACTGTCATGATAAAAAAAGCAAATAGCAGTAACTTCTGCCTATTTGCTTTTCTTTTTTATAAAATATATTTCTCAATAGCACGCGCAACGCCGTCTTCTTCGTTGCTTGCTGTAATATCATTGGCAAGAGATTTGACATGATCACTAGCATTTCCCATAGCAATACCAAGGCCTGCAAACTGGAGCATTTCGATATCGTTATTGGCATCGCCCATGGCCATAATTTCTGAGGAATCAATCTGCAAAATCGCTGCTAGTCGTGAAAGAGCAGTAGCCTTTGTCGTTCCAAGTGGCATGGCTTCGTAAATGACAGGCTGTGAACGAACACCGCTAAATCGTTGACAGAGTTCCCCAGAAAAACGCTTCTCAAAATCGTCTGTTTGGCTCTCTGTCCCCAAAAACATCCCTTGGAACATACGGTACTTGCCACTAGTCGCTTCCTCAATAGAAATTTCAGTCAGGTCTGAAAAGACGAGCTTGGCATCATTTTGAACGATTTGATTAGGTTTGCCACCGAGGACAAAATAATGCTCCTCATCAAAAAGAGTCAACTGGACGTTGCTTTTTTCTGCTAGGTCATAGAGATATTCGATGTCAGCTGGACTAAGTTCTTGCCAGTCAACTAGACTCCAGTCGCTGGTCTGATGGGTTGAACAACCGTTATTGACGATGACATACTCATTCTGGAGGTCAAGTCCTAGTTTTTTATAGTAGGGGAGGACGCCGAAAAGGGGACGACCTGTACAGAGAACCAGTTTGACACCTTTTTCAATGGCTTGGTGAATAGCAGTAATGTGGGCTTGTGGGATTTCCTTGGCTTCATTGAGGAGGGTTCCATCCATATCCAAGGCTAGTAGTTTAATCATAAGACTTCCTTTTCTATGTGTTTTGCTTTTATTATAGCATATAGACTATGAAATGTCCGACAGAATTATAACATTTGACTTTCCTTTTCTTGAAAAAGAAAATAAAATTTTATATAATATGTATACTTAATATTTAAGGAGAAAAAATGTCAAAGTATCACTTTAATTCAATTTACAAAAATGATGAAACAGAATCTACAGGCCTTCTTTTCATCAAAATCTACAACAAGTGGGAAAGCAATTTAAAAAGAGTTTTGAAATCGGTTGGTCTTACTTTGCCTCAATTTATCGTTTTAACCTCGCTCTTGTTTTTGTCTAATAGAGAAAAATATGTAACGCAAGTTGATATCGCTCGGTTCACTGGTATGGATGTCATGACGGTTTCCCAGATTGTTAGACTACTGGAGAAGAAGGACTACATTAGACGTGATCAACATCCAAAGGATAGTCGGGCAAAACTTGTCTCAGTGACGAAGTCTGGCGCGGAGAAGGTCAATCAAGCTTTACCTTTAGTAGAAGGTGTTGATGAAGAATTTTTTGAAAAACTATCTAACGATAGAGAAGTTTTTAATCGCATGTTGGTAGAGTTGGAGGAAAAAAATGCCTAGATATTGGGTTGGAGTTGTTTCAAAGAACCATGTTTTAAGAGGAGTTGAGGGAAATTTTTGTCAGGTCTGTCATGGAAAGGGCGGCCCCTTAAACCGTATGAAAAAAGGTGACTATCTTTTATACTATAGTCCAAAATACGATATGAATGGTCAAGATAAGTTACAGGCTTTTGTGGCCGTAGGTAAAATTATAGATGACAAAGCCTATCAAGTAGAGCAATTTGAAGGATTCTTTCCCTTTAGACGAAATGTCGAGTATTATCTGCCAGTCAAAGATTGTTCTATAGAAATAGCCAGACAACATCCTGAATGGAGAGACTATACTTCTCGACTTCGTTATGGACATTTTGAAGTTTCCAAAGACTTTTTCCTCTATATCTTTCAGCATATGAAAGTGGATGATGAAGCATGATTGATTTGCTAGTTAAATGATTATCAACAAGAATTTTGGATTTGGACTGTGAAGCGAACTTTGCTATAATAGAGTAAGAAACTTTGATAAACCAAACGAGGCAGAGATGAAATTACTTTATACTGATATTCGGACTTCTTTGACAGAAATTCTAACTAGAGAGTCGGAGGAGCTAGTTGCTGCTGGCAAGCGAGTCTTCTACATCGCCCCCAACTCTCTTTCATTTGAAAAGGAACGCGCCGTGCTGGAATGCTTGTCCCAGCAGGCTTCTTTTGCGATTACCGTCACGCGCTTTGCTCAAATGGCTCGTTACCTGATTTTGAATGACTTGCCTGCCAAGACTAGTCTAGATGACATCGGTCTTGGGATGGCCTTTTACAAATGCCTCACCGAACTTGATCCCAGGGACTTACGTGTTTATGGAGCTATCAAGCAGGATCCTCAATTTATCCAGCAGTTGATTGAATTGTACCACGAGATGACCAAAGCTCAGATGACTTTTTTGGACTTGGAGAGTTTGACGGATGAGGACAAGAGGGCCGATTTAGTCTTGATTTTTGAGAAGGTAACGGCCTACCTCAATCAAGGTCAGTTGGCTCAGGGAAGTCAGTTATCCCATTTGATTGAGGCTATTGAGAATGACAAGGTAAGTAGTGATTTTACTCAAAAAGCCTTGATTATTGATGGATTTACCCGTTTTTCTGCTGAGGAAGAGCGAATTGTGGACCTACTTCATGGTAAGGGTGTTGAGATTGTCATTGGAGCCTATGCTAGCAAGAAAGCCTATACTAGCGCTTTTAGCGAAGGCAATCTCTACCAAGCCAGTGTGGAGTTTCTCCATCATCTAGCCTCTAAATACCAAACTCCTGCTCTGGATTGTTCTCAAACTCATGAAAAGATGGATAGTTTTGACAAGGCCTCTCGTTTGCTGGAGTCTTCTTATGACTTTTCAGACCTCACTTTGGAGATCGATGAGAAGGACCGTGAAAACCTGCAAATCTGGTCTTGTTTGACACAAAAGGAAGAGCTGGAGCTGGTGGCTCGGAGTATTCGTCAGCGATTACATGCAAATCCAGACCTGAGCTACAAGCATTTTCGTATTCTCTTGGGGGATGTAGCTTCTTACCAGTTATCTCTCAAAACCATTTTTGACCAGTATCAGATTCCTTTCTATCTTGGTAGAAGCGAATCCATGGCGCACCACCCTTTAACTCAGTTTGTCGAGTCTATTTTAGCTTTAAAACGCTATCGTTTCCGTCAGGAGGATTTGATTAATCTCCTCAGAACTGGTTTATATACTGACCTTAGCCAAGCGGATATTGATGCTTTTGAGCAATATATCCGTTATCTTGGTATCAATGGCTTGCCAGCCTTTCAGCAAACCTTTACCAAATCCCACCATGGAAAATTTAATTTGGAACGTTTAAATACTCTTCGTCTGCGTATTTTAACACCTCTTGAGACTCTCTTTGCCAGCCGAAAACAAAAGGCTGAAAATCTCTTGCAAAAGTGGAACTCTTTTCTAAAAGAAGGAGCTGTGACCAAGCAGTTGCAAGATTTGACAGCCACTATGGAAGCTGTAGAACAGGAAAGACAAGCCGAAGTTTGGAAGGCTTTCTGTCATGTTTTAGAACAATTTGCGACTGTTTTTGCTGGTTCACAGGTTAGTCTAGAAGACTTCCTAGCCTTGCTCCATTCTGGAATGAGCCTATCTCAATACCGTACTATTCCAGCAACAGTGGACACTGTTCTGGTGCAGAGTTACGATTTGATTGCGCCTTTGACAGCTGACTTTGTCTATGCCATTGGTCTGACTCAGGACAATTTACCAAAAATCGCGCAAAATACCAGTCTTTTGACTGATGAAGAAAGACAAAGCTTAAACCAAGCAACCGAAGAAGGCGTTCAATTGCTGATTGCCAGCAGTGAAAACCTCAAGAAAAATCGCTATACTATGCTTTCCTTGGTCAATTCTGCTCGTAAGCAGTTGGTTTTATCGGCTCCAAGCCTTTTTAATGAAAGTGAAAGCAAAGAGTCAGCCTATCTTCAAGAACTGGTCCATTTTGGATTTAGCAGGAAAGAGAAGAGGATGAATCACAAAGGGCTGTCTAAGGAAGATATGGGGTCCTATCACAGTCTTTTGTCTAGTCTGGTTGCCTATCACCAGCAGGGCGAGACGAGTGAGAATGAGCAAGATTTGACCTTTGTCAAGGTTCTGGCGCGTGTGATGGGGAAAAAACTTGACCAAAAAGGCCTTGCAAATCCTGCCCTCCCAACCAGTCCAAGCAGTAAGCAGTTGGCTAAGGATACCTTACAAGCTCTCTATCCTACTGATCAGGAGTTTTACCTGTCTACCTCTGGTTTGACGGAGTTTTACCGGAACCAATACAGTTATTTCCTCCGATACGTTTTAGGCTTGCAGGAGGAATTACGTTTGCGTCCTGATGCCCGTAGTCACGGAAATTTCTTGCACCGTATTTTTGAACGTGCCTTGCAGTTGCCTGATGAAGGTTCCTTTGACAACCGTCTAGAACAAGCTATTCAAGAAACCAGTCAAGAACGGGAATTTGAGGCTATTTATCAGGAAAGTTTGGAAGCCCAGTTTACCAAAGAAGTTTTGCTTGATGTTGCACGGACAACTGGACATATTCTCCGACACAATCCAGCCATCGAAACCATCAAAGAAGAAGCAAATTTTGGTGGAAAAGAGCAGGCCTTTATTCAATTGGACAATGGTCGCAGTGTCTTTGTACGAGGTAAGGTTGACCGGATTGACCGTTTGAAAGCTGATGGAGCGATAGGAGTAGTAGACTACAAGTCTAGTCTAACTCAGTTCCAATTTCCTCATTTCTTTAATGGGCTTAATTCCCAACTGCCAACCTATCTAGCTGCCTTAAAAAGAGAAGGGGAGCAGTACTTTTTTGGTGCCATGTACTTGGAAATGGCTGAGCCTGTTCAATCTCTGATGGCCGTTAAAAGTCTGGCAGGTGCAGTAGTAGAAGCCAGCAAGTCTATGAAATACCAAGGACTCTTTTTAGAAAAAGAAAGCAGTCATTTGGGTGAATTTTACAATAAAAACAAGGCTAATCAGCTGACGGATGAGGAATTCCAGCTCCTACTGGACTACAATGCCCATCTTTACAAGAAAGCAGCAGAGAAGATTTTAGCAGGTCAGTTCTCTATCAATCCATACACAGAAAACGGCAGAAGTATTGCACCTTATGTTCAGCAACATCAAGCCATCACAGGATTTGAAGCAAATTACCACTTGGGCCAAGCCCGTTTCCTAGAGAAGTTAGACTTGGCTGACGGCAAGCGTCTGGTCGGAGAAAAACTCAAGCAAGCTTGGTTTGAAAAAATAAGAGAGGAGTTGAATCAATGAAGCCTATTCCCTTTTTAACTGAGGAGGAGATTCAAAAACTGCAAGAAGCAGAAGCAAATTCGAGCAAGGAACAAAAGAAAACTGCCGAGCAAATCGAAGCCATCTACACTTCTGGTCAAAATATCCTTGTTTCAGCATCGGCTGGTTCTGGGAAGACTTTTGTCATGGCAGAGCGCATTCTAGATCAATTAGCGCGTGGAGTGGAAATCAGTCAACTCTTTATCTCAACCTTTACCGTTAAGGCTGCCACAGAGCTTAAAGAACGTTTGGAGAAAAAAATAAGCCAACAAATCCAAGAAAGTAGCGATGTTGACCTCAAACAACACTTGGGTCGCCAGTTGGCAGACCTACCCAACGCTGCCATCGGTACCATGGACTCATTTACACAAAAGTTCCTTAGCAAACACGGTTATCTACTTGATGTTGCTCCTAATTTCCGTATTTTACAAAACCAGAGCGAGCAACTCCTTCTAAAAAACGAAGTCTTTCATGAGGTCTTTGAAGCCCATTACCAAGGTAAACAGAAAGAGAAGTTTAGTCATTTGCTGAAAAACTTTGCTGGACGTGGAAAAGATGAAAGAGGTCTGCGCCAGCAGGTCTATAAAATCTATGATTTCCTCCAATCTACCAGCAATCCTCAGAAATGGCTGAGAGAATCTTTCCTCGAAGGCTTTGAAAAAGCTGATTTTACCAGTGAAAAAGACAAACTGACCCAACAAATCCAGCAAACCCTTTGGGACTTGGAAAGTTTCTTCCGTTACCATTTGGATAATGATGCCAAGGAGTTTCCAAAGGCTGCTTATCTAGAAAATGTTCAGTTGATTTTAGATGAAATTGGCTCCTTAAATCAGGAGTCCGATAGTCAGGCTTATCAAGCAGTGCTTGCGCGTGTTGTCGCCATTTCGAAAGAGAAAAACGGTCGAGCCCTGACTAATGCCAGTCGTAAGGCTGATTTGAAGCCACTGGCCGATGCCTACAACGAAGAAAGAAAGTCCCAGTTTGCTAAACTAGGACAACTGTCAGACCAGGTAACCATTCTCGACTATCAAGAACGTTATCATGGAGACACATGGGAACTAGCTAAAACTTTCCAAACCTTCATGAGTGATTTTGTGGAGGCTTATCGTCAGCGTAAACGTCAGGAAAATGCCTTTGAATTCGCTGATATCAGCCATTACACTATTGAGATTTTAGAGAATTTCCCGCAAGTTCGTGAGGCTTATCAGGATCGCTTCCACGAAGTCATGGTCGATGAGTATCAGGATACCAACCACATTCAAGAACGGATGTTGGAATTGCTATCTAATGGTCACAATCGCTTTATGGTGGGGGATATCAAGCAGTCCATTTACCGTTTCCGTCAGGCAGATCCCCAGATTTTCAATGAGAAATTCCAAAGATATGCACAAAATCCCCAAGAAGGAAAGCTCATTCTGCTCAAGGAAAATTTCCGTAGTAGTTCAGAAGTGCTGTCAGCAACCAATGATGTTTTTGGACGCCTTATGGACCAAGAAGTCGGAGAAATCAACTATGATAACATGCACCAGCTTGTTTTTGCCAATACTAAACTGATTCCTAATCCAGACAATAAGGCAGAATTTCTCCTCTACGACAAGGACGATACAGGTGAGGAAGAAGAGAGCCAAGCAGAAACGAAATTAACAGGTGAAATGCGCCTGGTCATCAAGGAAATCCTCAAACTCCATCAAGAAAAAGGTGTTGCTTTTAAGGAAATTGCCCTTTTGACCTCTAGCCGCAGTCGAAATGACCAGATCCTTCTTGCCTTGTCTGAGTACGGGATACCTGTCAAAACCGATGGCGAGCAAAACAATTATCTCCAATCCCTAGAAGTGCAAGTCATGCTAGACACCCTTCGTGTCATTCACAATCCCCTGCAAGACTATGCCTTAGTTGCTCTTATGAAGTCTCCTATGTTTAGCTTTGATGAGGACGAGTTAGCACGCTTGTCTCTTCAGAAAGATGAGGACAAAGTTCAAGAGAATCTCTATGAGAAGTTAGTCAATACTCAAAAACAGGCAACAAGCCAGAAAAACTTAATTCATACTGATTTAGCTGAAAAACTAAATCAATTCATGAATATCTTGGATTCTTGGCGCTTGTATGCCAAAACCCACTCCCTCTATGACTTGATTTGGAAGATTTATAATGACCGTTTTTACTATGACTATGTTGGAGCTTTGCCAAATGGTCCTGCTAGGCAGGCTAATCTCTATGCCCTAGCACTGCGGGCTGACCAGTTTGAAAAGAGCAATTTCAAGGGCTTGTCTCGTTTTATTCGTATGATTGACCAAGTCTTGGAAGCCCAGCACGATCTTGCGAGCGTGGCTGTCGCACCGCCAAAAGATGCAGTAGAGCTCATGACCATTCACAAGAGTAAAGGACTGGAGTTCCCTTACGTTTTTATCCTCAATATGGATCAGGACTTCAATAAGCAAGACAGCATGTCAGAAGTCATTCTCAGCCGTAAAAATGGACTAGGTGTCAAATATATTGCCAAAATGGAGACAGGAGCAGTGGAAGCTCATTATCCTAAAACCATCAAACTCTCCATTCCTAGCCTAACTTATATACAGAATGAAGAGGAATTACAGCTGGCAAGCTATTCTGAGCAGATGCGCCTTCTGTATGTTGCCATGACACGGGCTGAGAAAAAGCTTTATCTTGTCGGCAAGGGTTCGCGTGAAAAGCTGGAATCCAAGGAATACCCAGCAACCAAAAATGGGAAACTAAATAGCAATACTAGACTGCAAGCCAAGAATTTCCAAGATTGGCTTTGGGCTATTAGCAAAGTGTTTGCCAAGGACAATCTCAACTTTAGCTATCGTTTTGTTGGCGAAGACCAGTTGACTAGAGAAGCTATCGGAGAGTTGGAAAACAAGAGCCCTCTACAAGATAGCTCTCAAGCAGACAACCGCCAGTCTGAAACCATCAAAGAAGCTCTGGAAATGCTGAAAGAGGTGGAAGTTTATAATACTCTTCACCGCGCAGCCATTGAGCTTCCTAGTGTTCAAACCCCAAGTCAAATCAAGAAATTCTATGAACCAGTTATGGATATGGAAGGTGTCGAGATTGCAGGTCAAGGCCAGTCAGTAGACAAGAAAATTAGCTTTGAGTTACCAGATTTTTCAACCAAAGAAAAGGTAACAGGAGCTGAGATTGGTAGTGCTACCCACGAACTCATGCAGAGAATTGACCTAAGTCAGCGACCAACCCTTGCTAGCCTGACAGAAACTCTCAAACAAGTTCAAACCAGCCCAGCTGTCAGAGACAAGATCAATCTTGCTAAAATTCTTTCATTCTTTGACACAGCACTTGGTCAAGAAATTCTTGCTAATACAGACCATCTTTATCGCGAGCAACCTTTCTCCATGCTCAAACGAGATCAAAAGAGTCAGGAAGACTTCGTTGTCCGTGGAATCTTGGACGGCTATCTGCTTTATGAGGATCGTATCGTTCTTTTCGACTACAAGACAGACCGCTATGACGAGCCAAGTCAACTCATAGACCGCTATCGTGGTCAATTAGCCCTTTATGGAGAGGCTTTATCACGAGCCTATTTGATTGAAAATATTGAAAAATACTTGATTTTACTCGGTAAAGACGAGGTTCAAGTTGTAAAAGTATAATCTAGAAAGGAGACCTCATGACACTTCCAGTTAGAAAATCCCTGCACGATGCGGTTTTACAGGCTTCAAAAGCCGATACTTGGGAACAGGCTACCAAGGAATGGAATGAAGTTTCCTTGATTTTTAATGGTATCGGCCGTAGCAATTGTGTTTGTGGGAATGCTATCAAATACGCCTACGAACTCTTTAACGGTGTCACAGGCCAACGCCTCTTTCCAATCGGCAGCGATTGTGTTCGTCATTTTCATCGATTGTCCCTTGACCAGCAACTAGAAGAGGAAGAAAAATTACTCAGAAAGGTTGAAAATCTTACCAGAAAAGCCCAGAAAAAGGAAAAAATCAAGGTCAATAAAAGTGACTTTGACGAGCGACTTCTAAAATGGCTCTGGGAAAAAGGCGTTTTCAAGCCTAATCGTGGCAATCAGTTCGCACCTGAGAGAGACTACCAACTCTTCCTAGAAGTCTTTCAAGGAGGAAATTGGACCAAGGCTGAGCCAAAGAAGAAGGCTCGCATGGAAGAAGTCCTTGAAAAATGCATTAAGCCCTTTTTACTTGGAAAACCGGATGATCAACTCTACCTTGTCAAGCTAGGCAAGGAGAAAATTGACTACGAACAAGAACTCCGTATCCAGGCAGAGAAAGAGCGCAAGAAGAGGGATAAAATCGCCAAGCAATATGCAGACAATCTGGTCCTAGCCATGGGACCAGCAGAGCGTGCCTATCAAGACTACTTTGGCTTTACAGAAACCCTAACCCAAGAAGAACGCAAGTGGGAAAAAATACTTTTTGGTAAAAATCGAACAGAACGGGCTATCAAGGCTAAACAATACCAAAAAGAGCTGGAAAAAGACCAACGAATTGCGAGTCAGGATCCAATTGAAAGAAAGCAGAAGCAGACCTGGCTCCTCAATTCCTATTTTCGTGAGCTTCCTGAAGAAAAAGCCCGATTTTCTAGGCTCTTATTAGAACATCGAAAAAGTGGTGAAGTACCCTTTTCAACCCAATACCTGTCAGATCATCTCATCGACTTTTTCTATAAAATGAAAGCTTTTGAATTTGAGATCTCACCAGAACAAGTCCGAGATTTTCTAAAAGAAAGCCTACAGGCAGAACGTCTATCCTCAGCCCAAGAAAGCTGGATAGAAGAAATTCTCCTCAACTGCCTCAAACCATTTTTAGAACGATTATTGATATAAGTAACACCTACCGTGGGAATGCCATGGTAGGTGTTGTTTTTTAAATAGTCAGTATCATTCTCTACAGATTTAATAGAAAAAAGAATTTACTTATGCATATATTTTTTATTATGCTAGATAACTTTTAAAATCTTATGAGAGTTTAAATTATGACTAGCTTAATTTAAGGTTTCGTAGTATAATTACATTAGGAAAAAACTGTATAAACCAATATTTATAAGTTGTTCGAAATACATATATCAATGTAAAGTTATTTATTACAGTAACTAAAACTATATTATATAAGGAAATATTACATGATTGATATCCACTCTCACATTATTTTTGGTGTAGATGATGGACCAAGCACAATTGAAGAAAGCCTAGCTCTTCTGAAAGAAGCTTTCTCGCAGGGAGTTTGTACGATTGTATCCACTTCACATCGTAGAAAACATATGTTTGAAACTCCAGAAGATACAATTATGACCAACTTTAAAGAGGTTCAATCACTTGCTAAGAAAGAACTGCCTGACTTAACTCTTTTATATGGAGCAGAAATCTTCTACACCCAAGATATTCTTGAAAAGCTGGAACGTAAACAAATTCCTACTCTGAATGATACACAATATGCTTTAATCGAATTCAGCCCGACCACCCCCTATTGGGAAATCCGTAATGCAGTAAGTAAAGTTTTATTGTTAGGTATTAGACCTGTCATTGCCCATATTGAACGCTATGCTGAACTAGAAAAAAATGAAAAAAGAGTTAAAGAGCTGATAGATATGGGATGTTATACTCAAATAAATAGTTCTAGTGTTCTTAAGCCCAAAATATTTGGTGATAAGTATCGCGTATTCAAAAAAAGAGCTCAATATTTTCTTGCCCATAATCTAGTTCACTGTGTGGCTAGCGATATGCATAATTTAAGCTCAAGACCGCCATATATGGAGCAAGCATTTGACACGATTAGTCATCAGTATGGAAGGGAAAGAGCAGAAGAATTATTTTTAGTAAATCCTAAGTTGATAATATCGAACAAAAATACTAAAAAAAACAATTATTATTTGATTTCTCCAGTTTTAGTTTGAGATTTCTCTCATTTTATGGTATATTAAAATCCAATTTATACATAACGAATATATATATTTATAATAATCCTCTATTTTAACCTTGGTTAATATATATATATATATGCAAATAGATACACACTAATATATGTGTATTGTTCAGGAGGAAGATGATGATTTATAGAAGAGCCAAGAGAACGGTAGAACTTCTTATTTCTATATTTTTATTAATTTTAATAATCCCCATTTGTCTCATTGCTTGTATTTTTATTGTTATAGAATCAAGTGGCAATCCCATTTACATACAAGAACGAGTTGGATTGAATGGACGAAAATTTATGATGTATAAACTCCGTTCCATGTATTTGGATGCAGAGAAAAATGGTCATCAATGGGCAAGTAAAAATGATAAACGAATTACCAAAGTTGGACGGTTTATACGAAGAACCAGAATTGATGAATTTCCACAAATTATCAATATTATTAAAGGGGAAATGTCAATTATCGGGCCTCGACCAGAAAGACCGGAGTTTGTTAACGAATTTTTAAAATATATCCCTGATTTTAATAAGCGATTAGCTGTTCGTCCAGGAATTACAGGATGGGCTCAAGTGAATGGTGGTTATGATTTGACTCCTAAAGAAAAATTAGGATATGATATATACTATATCAAACATGAAAGTATTAAATTAGATTTCCTCATTTTACTAAAAACAGCCAAAGTTATTTTTAATGGACATGGATTTAGATAATTCAGATAGGGAAGATAAGCAAAGGACAAAAATAAAAGATGAATATTTTTAATAAAAATGTTAATAGAGTTTTTTCTTTGATAAAAAGTAAACTACTATTTTTACTTCTATTTACTATAATAGGGACGACAGCAGTTGGTCTATATACCGTGTTTATCATTTCTCCTATATACAGCGTCTCCTCTAAGCTGATAATGAAGAATGCATCAACTCAAACAAATGGCCAGAATAATGATACACAAACGATTGAAGCGATAAACCTCTTTCAAAGACAAGCTAAAACTTATTTAGAAATAGCAGATCTTCCCCCTGTAAAAGATGAGACCAATAAAGCATTAAGCTTATCACCAGATGAAATTTCAAAAATCAAGTCTGTTAAATTAACGAATGACTCAGGATCTCAGTTGGTAACAGTAACAGTACGAGCGCTAGATCGAAACTTAGCAGAACGTTATATTAAAGAGTATGTGTCTCAGTACAAGAAATTTACAGCAGATAGATTAGGGCGCGACAACTTGTCAGTTGTTACAGAAGCACTGGGAAGTGATTCTCCAGTTTATCCCGTTCTATGGAAGAATCTTCTTGTATCTATTCTAGTATTTTCTTTTGTAGGATTTAATGTTATTTTCCTCAAATATGTATTGAGTGATTCGATTGATTCTTACGAAGACTTGGAAGAGTTAGTGGGAACACCTGTTCTCGGGATGATTCCGACTATAGAGAGAAAGAGAAGAGGTGAGTGACATGCATATCGAAGTTATTCATAACAGTAAATCCATCGTAGCTGAGTCCTTTAGAACTTTAAGGAGTAATCTTCAGTTCTCAGAATTTGGAAAAAATATTAAAATTATTGTCGTTACAAGTGCCAATCCTAACGAAGGAAAGAGTGAAGTCAGTATCAATCTTGCTGCCTCATTGGCTCAACAAGGGAAAAAAGTGATTATCATAGACGCAGATATGCGTAAACCAACCCAACATAAATTAACAGAGGTAAGTAATACCGAGGGTCTCAGCACCTTCTTATTAAAAAGATCTGGTGTAGATTCCATTAATCATCTAACGATAAATGATGTGAATTTAGATGTACTGACTTCAGGACCTGTTCCGCCTAATCCTTCTGAGATGTTAGCTAGTTCTTCGATGGATGAAACACTTAAAGCATTTGAAGATTTTTATGACTATGTCATTATCGATACACCTCCCTTGCTAGCAGCAACTGATGCCCAAGTTTTAGCCAGTATTTCGGATGCTACCCTTCTGGTAGTAGATATCAAAAAATCAAAACGACGACAAATAATAGAAGCAAAAAGAAGATTAGACCATGTTGGAGCTAGACTACTTGGTGTGATAATGAATAAAATGGATTCACATAAAGACACCTATTATTACTATTATTAAACTAACTATTTGAAAGGCAGGAGAGAAAAAATGACAATCTATCTTTTAATGTTCGTCTATGTCTCTTTTCTTGCCTTTTTCTCATTGAAATATGAGGATAAAGCAAAAGAATTAGGTTTCCTTGTTCTTCCGACTTTTTTCTTTTTTTTAATCATTGCGGGTTTTCGTACTTCTAGCGTCGGAGGAGACTTAGGAACTTATATCCATATTTTTGAATCGAATCATTTACAACTTCCGGATTTATCAAATCTATTTCGTTCTCGATTTGAACTTGGTTATTTAGTAAGTAATATTTTTCTAAGAAACTTTAGTGAGCACTATCCATTTTTATTATTTTCTTATGCCTTTATAACTTTAGTTGCCTGGTTTCTTGTGCTTTATAAGCATTCTAAAAATGTTTACATGAGTTTACTGATTTACTTCAGCTCGTTAGGACTCTTTTTTTATTCTTTATCAAATATCAGGCAAGGTCTAGCGATCGCTTTAAGTTTTTTAGGGTTTCACTACGTAGTAAAAAACAAGAAGATTTTAGCATGGGTATTTATCTTACTAACTCCCTTATTTCATACATCTGGTATCGTCTGCCTCTTGTTTTTCCCCCTTAAAAAAATCGTTTTAAATAAAAGAATATACCAATTTGTGTTCCTTGCATTTCTAATCATCTTACCTTTTATCAAACAAATTGCAACTATCTTTATTTCTTTCTTCCCTCAGTATACTTCCTATCTGGAATCATCATGGTTTTTGGAAAGCAATAAATGGGCACCTGTATTTTTAACAATTTGGTATGGTATCGTTCTGGTCTTTGGTGAATTAGTGATTAGAAAACAGAAGTTATCGACTGAAGAAGAATTTATAAGAACTTTGTTCTTTATCTCCTTTTTATTTACTGCGTCAACTTTGCAAACAAGTCTTTTTGGCAGATTCGCACACTATTTTACCCCCTTTATTTGCCTATATATCCCTATGATTTTATCTAAAATAGGTGAAAAAAAAGTTCAGTGGATTTTATTTTATTTGGTGATATTGGTTTATGCTGCAATCTTTCTAGTCATTGTTTATTTTAAAGCTGACTGGTACCATGTCGTTCCCTACCGTTCAGTTATTGTCGATTGGTTATTTGGAAATTAGGTTTAGGAGTTATAAAATGAAATTTTCAGTTTTAACGACAGTCTATAAAAAAGAGACTCCTACAAATTTAAGGAAAAGTTTACTAAGTTCTTATCAGCAGACCCTTAAACCGACAGAAATCATTTTAGTTTGTGATGGCGAATTGACAGAAGAGTTAGATAGAGAAATCCAAAAGTTACAGAGAGAGGTTCCAATTTTAAAGGTTTTTCATTTACCTGAAAACTTAGGCTCAGGACCAGCCTCTCTCTTTGGAGTTAATCAATGCCAAACAGAATTCATTGCAAGAATGGACAGTGATGACTATTCTCTAGAAACAAGGTTTGAGAAGCAATTAGCAGCCTTTGAAAAAAATCCCAACCTCATCATGGTTGGTTCCAATATCCTAGAGAAAAATACAGAGTTTACCGCCTTAAAGAAAGTACCAGAAACTACAGCCGAAATTCGTCAATATTCGAAAATGAGAAATCCCTTTAATAATCCATCGAGTATGATGAAAAAAAAATATATCTTGAAGGCTGGTAATTATCGTAAGTTCCGCTATCTAGAGGATTATGACCTCACAATGAGATTGTTACACGATAATCCAACTAAGGATTTTTTGAATATTCAGGAACCTTTGGTTGTCATGCAGACTAACGATTCTAGCTATCTGCGTAGAGGCGGTTTCTTGTATGTAAAGACGGACTTTATGCTCCAATTAGATTTTTATCGTAGAAGAGACATTAGTCTAGTAGAATTTCTTAGAAATATTTTCCTTCGTAATGCGGTTCGAATTCTTCCGAATTCAGTTAGGAAATGGGTCTATCAGAAAAAAATGAGAGAAGATGTAGAGGTGATTAGGAAGATATGAAGAGAGTCATTACATACGGAACATTTGATTTATTGCATTACGGTCATATTAATCTCTTAAAAAGGGCAAAAGCCTTAGGAGATTATCTGATTGTAGGATTATCCACCAATGAATTTAATAGACTAGAAAAAAATAAAGAATGTTATTTTGATTACGAAGAAAGAAAATCGCTATTAGAGGCTATCAGATATGTGGATCTTGTTATACCAGAAGAAAATTGGGATCAAAAAATCTCAGACATCGAAAAGTATCATGCTGATGTGTTTGTCATTGGAGATGATTGGCAGGGCAAATTTGATTATTTAAGTGATATGGGGATAGAGGTTGTTTACCTACCACGAACAAAAGAAATTTCAACCTCTAAGATAAAGAATGATTTGAATCAAGGGAACTAGGATGAAATATCAAGTCATACATGTAACAGGTAGTGTAAGGAATACCATGAGCGGCGTACAAAGTTTTATCAAAAATCATATTCCAACTGATGATCAAGAGTTTGAATATATGGTTGGAGAGTCAAATGGAGAGGCTCATTTCCCATTTAATCAATACCTAGATGAAAAAGAAATCAAACGCATTGTATTTCCTGCCCTAAAGATTTCTAAATTATTTGCCTATGCGAGAGAGTGTCGTCAATTTTATAAAAGTAATAAAATTGACATTCTCCATGTCCATAATCCTATAACCGCTTTTATCCATAATTACTATGCTCGAAAAAATGGTGTTCCAGTTAGGATTTACCACAATCATAGTAGTCAATTTTCAGACACTTGGTCAAAAAGTATTCGCAATCGATTTTTGGTTTTTTTAGCTTTGAAAAATGCGACCCATCGTATCTCTTGTGGCCAATTAGCTGGACTTAAGATATTTGGAAAGAAATCATTTCAAATCCTCCCAAATGCAATTGACATCAACAAGTATCGGTTTTCACAAACTTTTCGAGAAGAAATTCGCAAAGAGTTTCATATAGCTGAACATCAAAAAGTAGTTGGGATGATTGGTATTTTAAATCCCTTCAAAAACCAGAGTTTTTTGATTGATATTGCTAAAGAATTGCCTAACATCACTTTTTTCTTTGTTGGTGAAGGACCAGATCGTTCAATTCTAGAAGGAAAAAGTAAGGAATTGAAGAATATCATCTTCACAGGAAAAAGAGAAGATGTTCATAAATTTTATTCAGCCTTTGATATCTTTGCCTTTCCTTCTTTGTATGAAGGTTTCCCAATCGTGCTTGTAGAGGCTCAGTGTTCTGGAGTCGATATTCTCATGAATGAAACAATTGATCCAACAACTCAGATCGTTAGTGAACTCTGCACAGCCATGCCTCTAGATAAGGCTAAATGGGAAAACTACATAAAAAAGGCGCCTATCAAGAAGAAACAACGACAGCTAAATGAACACCTAAAGCAGTTTGATATTGAAGAAAATGTTCAAAATTTAAAAGAAATTTATAAGCAAGGTTTAAAAAGAGAATGATCAACTATTTAAAACCCTTACTTTTTAAAGTAAGTAATTTTACTTATAAGATAAATAAAATTATTCCCAAGAAAAGGAATAGAATTGTTCTGTATTCTAACTGGGGATTTAGAGATAATCTTAGAACACTCTATCACCATTTAGTGGATAATAGCTACCAAGAAGCATATGAAATCGTTTGTGCTTCTAATGATTTTTATCATTTAGACAAAGAAAATGATGTAAAGTATGTTTCTATTTATCGAGGTTTCTTTTATTTTTTAACATCTAAATATTTTTTCTATTCATTTGGCAAGTATCCTATAAAACCTGCTCCAAGCCAGATGGTTGTCAACTTGTGGCATGGAATGCCCTTGAAAAAAATTGGGAATCTTGAAGTTGGAATGGAAAAAATTGACTATAATTTCTTTACAAAATTAGTCTCCTCTTCAGAATTATTTACTCCAATCATGAAAGCTGCTTTTAATGCTAAAGATGAGCAGATGCTTCTTGTTGGTAATATTCGGAATGATGAGCTCTTTAAAGAGAAAAAAGAGAAGAAGATCATTTGGATGCCAACTTATCGTAATTCTAAAAATTATCATGACAGCCAAGCAGCATTGATATTTTCTTTAGAAGAAGAGGATTTTCAAAACATTGAAGAACTACTCTCAAACTATGGGTATCAACTTTATATTAAACTTCACCCTCTTGAGGAATCTCAGTTACAATTCGAAATGAATTATTCGACCATTCATCTATTAACAGAAGAGATTATTAGTGAGCAGTATGAGACTTTATATACCTTTTTGGGAACAACAAGTGCATTAATTACTGATTATTCATCAGTATTTTTAGATTATTATTTATTAAATAGGCCAGTTGCATTTACCATTAATGATTATGAGGAATACAAAGAAAAACGTGGTTTTGTATTTGAAGATATCAAGAGTCTTATGGTGGGGAGTGTCATTCGTGATTCGCATGATTTATTAGAATTTCTAGCGAGTGTCATGAAATCTGAAGATCCTTATATTGACGAACGAAAAAAAGTTAATAACAAGGTTAATGCCATTCAAAAAGATTTTACAAAGACCCTTTTGGATGAAATTGGATTAAAGAAATAAGGTTAGGATAAAGAATGATTAGTGTAATCGTACCCGTTTATAATGTAGAAACTTATCTGGAAGAGTGTTTAGACAGCATTCAAAATCAAACCTACACAGATCTTGAAGTCATTTTAGTCAATGATGGTTCAACAGATGGTTCACAAGCTATTTGTGAGCGTTATTGCCAAACAGATAAGCGTTTCCGATTAATGAATCAAACCAACCAAGGACAAAGTGTTGCACGAAATAATGGAGTAACAGCTTCGACAGGCGAGTTCATTGCTTTCGTGGATAGTGACGACATTATCCTAGCGAATTATTTAGAAACCTTAATGCAACATATGGGTGAAGACGTAGATATTGTAGAAAGTCAATTCACCGTACATAAAAAGGAATTCTTGGCAGAAAAGTCTCAAGATACAAAAATCCTTTTTGAGGGAAATTCTCAAGAAGCAGTAAAAATCTTTCCAAACCATGTTCTAAGTGTGAACCCAGTTACAAAACTCTATAGAAGATCAATCGTTGAAGCTGTTCCTTATTTAGAAGGGTTTATTTTTGAAGATATTTATAGCGGTATTGGGATGCTTAAATATATCCGAAAGATTGTGAAAATTGATTATGTAGGATATTATTACCGTCAACATCAGTCGAGTACTATGCATCGAACATTTACTGAAAAAAATTTAGACGTATTCGTAGTTTGTGACAAGTTAATAGAGTTGTATTCTGATAGTGAAGAACTTCTTCCTTATATTGGTAGCTTCTTAGTGGATATAGCAACTATGCATTATCAAGGTTATATCCGTAAAGGAAATCCATATGCAGAAGTCTATAATCAGAAATTGGCCGACTATGTAACTATCACCAAGAAAAATCCAGACTTGGCTAGAGCGTCACGTTTGATTAAGCTCTATAATATTTGCCCAAAATATTATAATTCAATTGTATTTCCAATCTATTACGCAATTTGGAAATGGAAAAATGGTATTAAAGAAGTAAAGCTAGATAAATAACAATAAATGAGAAGGTAATTATTTTATGATTAGCGTAATCGTTCCAGTTTATAACGTGGAAGAATATCTGGAAGAATGCCTAGAAAGTATAAGGCATCAAACTTTCACTGATATTGAAGTGATACTAGTCAATGATGGCTCAATTGATAGTTCAAGGCAAATATGTGAACGATATTGTGAGAAAGATAATCGCTTTAAATTAATCAATCAAGAAAATCAAGGACAAAGTGTCGCTAGAAATCGCGGTGTGAAAGAATCCATTGGAGAATATATTATGTTTGTGGATAGCGATGATGTGATTAATACAAGCGTATTAGAAGTATTACTTCCTTACATGAAGACGGATGTAGATATCGTAGAATGTAGAAGTTCTATTAATAAAGAAGAGTTCTTTCTTAATAGAACTTCTACAATTGTATTCGAAGGAAACGCTAAAGAAGCAATTCTTAATTGTATTGTGTCTGAAGATGTGAAATTTTGTGCTTTTACGAAGTTATATAGAAGAGAAATTGTTGAAAAAGTTCCATTTTTAGAAGGTTATATTTACGAAGATGTTTTTACTGGAATCAATTATTTAAAACATATGCGAAAAATAGTAGTTGTTGATTATATCGGTTATTACTATCGCGTTCGTCCCAATAGTACTATGACGAAATCCTTTAATGAAAAAGATTTAGATATTCTTAAAGTGGGAAATCAGTTAATAGATTCCTTTAAAGATGATGAAGATATGCTTCCTTATATTGGATATTTTATGTTTTATATAGGTCATGGACACTATTTAAAAGATGGGATAAATAAGAAGAATCCATATGTCGATTTATATGAAGATTTTATTCGAAACGCTGCTTTTATAGCAAAGCAATCCAAGGAAGTTGTCCAGAAATATCGTTTATTGCGACTGTACTTACTTGCTCCAAAATATTATACAACGATTACTCATCCCATTTATACAAGTATACAAAAGATTTGGATATCTACTAAAAAAGTAATGAATCATCTAAATGATAAATTACATATAGGAAAAATTGATTGCCTGAATATATAGGGGAATACACTAAATTTTAAAGGAGATGTCAGAATAAAAATGATTAGCATTATCGTCCCCGTTTATAATGTGGAAGAATACTTGGAAGAATGTATAGAGAGTATAAGGCAGCAAACTTTCACAGATTTTGAAGTTATTTTAGTCAATGATGGATCTACTGATTACTCAAAAGAAATTTGTGAGGAATATTGTAGGAAAGATTCTCGTTTTCGCTTAATAAATCAGGAAAACCAAGGACAGAGTATTGCAAGAAATAGAGGCGTTGCTGAGTCTACAGGAGAATTCATCGTTTTTATTGATAGTGACGATATAGTAAAGTTTGATTTGTTGACACAATTAAAGAAGTATATGTCTGATGGAATTGATATTGTAGAATGTAATAGAACCGAAGATATTCAATATTTAAATTTAGAAAAAAAAGTAATTGATGTTAAAGAATTGGATTCAATTGAAGCGTTATATGAATGTTTTAATCATGGAGTAAGTTGGAGCCCTGTCGCAAAACTCTATCGCCGTAAAATAGTGGAGAAAGTTCCGTTTTTAGAAAATTTAATTTATGAAGATTTTTATACTGGAATCGTCTCTTTAAAATATATTCATAAAATGAGAAAAATTGACTATATTGGTTATTATTATCGATATCATACTTCTAGTACGATGAATCAGACATATTCAGAAAAGAATCTTGATATTTTTAAAGTTGGAGAAAAATTATTAGAGAACTTTAGAGAAGATAATTGGTTACCTTATGTAGGGAATATGTTATTTTTAGTCGGTATTGGACATTTTAAAAAGTATAACATAAGAGTTGGACATCCATATTATCAGTTATATGTTGATGAGATTCATAAATATGCCGAAATAGCTAAGAAATCATCAGATATTTTTAAATCTAGTAAATTATTAAGATGGTATAGTTACTCACCAAAATATTTTTTAAGTGTATTTTATCCTTTATATTTAAGATATTTAGACATTCGAAAAAAATGGAAAATTTAATAGGAGCCTATTTATGATTAGTGTCATTGTACCTGTTTATAATGTTGAAGAGTATCTGGAAGAATGTTTAGAGAGTATCAAAAATCAAACGTATAGTAATATAGAAGTCATTCTAGTTAACGATGGTTCTACTGATAATTCACAAGCAATTTGTGAAAGATATTGTCAGCAAGATCCTCGTTTTCACTTAATCAATCAAGAAAATCAAGGGCAAAGTGTTGCGCGTAACAATGGAGTTGCTGCTTCTACAGGTGAATTGATCACTTTTGTGGACAGCGATGATGTGGTTTCTGCAAAATATCTGGAGAATTTGTATGCTTACATGACTGAAGAAATTGATTTGATTGAATGTGAGTACAGAGTTACTAGAACTGTTTTTGATACATTAAAAGAACTAGAAAATCCTCAAATCGTATTTGAGGGAAATTCAGAAGAAGTCGTTATAAAGTGTTGTAATTACGGTTTGTCTTATTCTCCGGTCTGTAAATTATATCGAAGACATTTAGTGGAAGATTTTCCATTTTTAACGGGAGTTATTTATGAAGATATTTATCATGGAGTAGGAATATTGAAGTTTATCCGAAAATGGTAAGACTTGATTATGTAGGATACTATTATCGAGAACATTCAAACAGTACCATGAGAAGACGATTTTCTGAGAAAAATCTAGATTTGTTTACTTGTTGTGATAAACTAGTGGATTTGTTTGCTTTAGATGAAAAATTAATCCCTTATATCGGAAAGTTTTTAGTTCAAATTGTAACGACCCATCATAAAGATTTTATAGAAAAGAATAATCCCTACCAAAAGTTATATGAAGAAAAATTAAGAGAATACATAAAACTTGTTGAAAAATCTCCAGAAGTAGCAAGAACTAGTAAAATGGTTAAACTATATCGACTAGCACCTAAATTCTATTTACGCTATACGTTTCCAATTGTAAATAGAACCTGGAGATGGTTGAATTATTTGAAAGAGCTCATTTTCAAAGGAGAATAGATTTTGGAGTACGATAAATTGATAAGTGTCATTGTGCCAGTTTTCAATGTTGAAGAGTATCTGGAAGAATGTTTAGATAGTATTCAATGTCAAACTTATAGCAATATTGAAGTAATACTTGTTAACGATGGTTCTACGGATCATTCACAAGAAATTTGCGAGAGATATTGTAAACAAGATCCTCGCTTTCGCTTAATCAATCAAGCAAATAAAGGATTAAGTGGCGCTCGTAATCGTGGTATGACTGAATCTAAAGGCGAATTTATCACTTTTGTAGACAGCGATGATGTTCTTAAAGACGATATGTTGGAGCAATTATTAAAGCACATGACTTCAGAAGAAATGGACATCGTAGAATGTTGGTATACAAATGATAAAAAAGAAATAGAAATCCCTTCTCCCGAGAATGTCAAAATTATTTTTCAAGGAAATGCTAAAGAAGCTTTAGTCTCTTTATGTGAAGATAATATTGTCCGTTTGAATGCAGTCGCTAAACTGTTTAGAAGAGAAGTGATTCTCAATTTTCCATTTTTAGAAGGTCTATTTTATGAAGATGTGTACGGAGGAATGGGAATCTTAAAACATATCCATAAAATAGTGAAAATTGATTATACAGGATATTATTATCGCGTGCGTTCTGGTAGTATTATGAATCGTGAATTTAATTTGAAAAATTTGGATTTGTTTACTATTTGTGATAAAGTGGAACAACTATATGAAGGAAATGCTGACTTACTCCCATATGTACAGCGTCGCTTATTCCATTTAGTTTTGATGCACGTTGTCGACTATCGCATATTTGAGGGAAATCCCTATCAAGAAAAATATGTCGAGTATCTGAATCGTTACGCTAAAAGTTCAAGTCAATCATTATTAATGCGAGCATATCGATTATTCCCTAAAAAGATTGTCTTTATTTCAAGAGTTGTTGGAGCCATTCAATGGAGATTCGAAAAATATATTGTAAAAAGATTTTGGAGAGGGTTGAAGTAGTATGAATTATTACTTAAAAGAATTTTACGCAGAAGCCAAACATGCAGGATCTAAGGCAAGATTAGATGCTGAAAAAATAATGTTAGAAGCAGGATATCAACCTTTTTCCCTAAATAATGATTCAAATCCCATCACTTTGACAAAAAATGATGTGTTAGTTCTTCAATTTCCGTTATTATGGCATTCCTTAAAAAAACAAATTTTGACGAGATTTTTGAAAAATAGAACATTTAAAGCTTATTTGCTCATTCACGATATCGAGTCCCTGAGAAATAAAAATATCAAGTCATTTACAGATTTCAAGCACTCTATTATCCATTATTTACAAAATAAAACAGTCCTTGAAAAAGTCGACGGTATTATCGCTCATAATGAAAAGATGAAAGCAGAACTTGTACGATTAGGAATACCGGAAGAGAAAATTGTTTCCTTAGAGATATTTGATTATTTAATTCCACATTATAAAGAGAAGAAAGCTTATGAAAAAGAAACTATTTTGTTAGCTGGAAATTTTGACGTTCGGAAAACAAAATACGCAAGACAATTACCTGAAAAACCAGATTTTTCTATTTATGGTATTAACTTTGAAGAGGAGAATCTTCCTCACAACGTTCATTATCAAGGTGCTTTTTCTCCTGATGAACTACCTAATCGCTTACATGGCGGTTTTGGGTTAGTATGGGATGGAGATAGCCCCCATACTTGTAGTGGGATGTATGGAGAGTATTTAAAGATGAATAACCCGCATAAAGCTTCTCTATATTTAGCATCTGGTTTTCCGATTATTGTATGGAGCCAATCTGCTCTGGCTGATTTTGTACGAAAAAATCAATGTGGAATCATTGTTGATTCATTATTTGAAATTGCAGATTGTTTAAACACGATTGATGAAGAAGATTTTCAAGAGCTGATTAAAAATAGTAAAATAGCAGGAGAGAAACTTCGTAACGGATATTTTCTAAAAAAAGCTTTAGAAAAATGTGAAAGGAAATTTTAGAGTTTATGAAATTCCAAACCTTACAAGAAAAAATCATTCGATATCATACGATTATAAAATATTATGGTCTCAAACCAACTCTAGCTTATTATCTTGCGCAACAGTCTGAGACAAAGTACTATGATTTTCGTAAAAAGATTCTTTTTGATTTTGTATTGAAATTACGTAAAGAAGCTCAAATAGATGATTTGATGGATGAAAAAGAAGAAGTAGTAACAGAATTTCCGAAAATAATTTGGACAATGTGGCAACAAGGAGAAGCGCAAATGCCTGAGACTGTCCAGACTTCAACGAAGACCATAAAAGACTTCGCTAAAAGAAATGACTGTGAATTCTATTTGTTGACGGATGAAAATCTGGCGGATTTCATCAATATTCCATCAGACATCACCGACAAATACAAGAAAAAAAAATTATCAGCTGCGCATTATTCCGATATTATTCGTTTTAGTCTCTTATACAAATACGGTGGAATTTGGATGGATGCAACCTTATTTGTATCTCCCTATGCAACTTTAGAAATGTTTGAAGGTGATTTCTTTACTCTGAATCATCCACCTATAGGAACAAATCAAATGGAACGAACTGTTGGTGACTTTAAATGGGCAGGTTTCTTTCTAGCAGGAAAAAAAGGAAAGCCTTATTTTAAACATATTCGGGATTTATATCTTTACTATGTTCGTAAATATCCAGTCTTTATTCATTACCTGATGATGGATTATTTTATTTTGTCCGAATATAAGTGCAATCCTTATTTTGAAAACTTAGTGGATAGATTACCTATTCTAGCACCAGCTGAGCGTGTTTGGTTTTTAAGAGACCATGCCCATGATCTTTTTGATGAAAAAGAATGGGAAGAAGTATTAAAAACAACACCGATTATGAAAACGACTTATAAAATCAAGAAAGAAGAAGTCCTTCCAGGAAGTTATCTCGATCAACTTTTACAAGGAAAATTAAAGGAATAGATGAAATACACGAAAAAAAGTAGAACCGAATTTGCCACCTTAAATACGAGTATTGCTCTGGCATTGCAACCTTTTCAAGTCCTTCTTGGCTTTATCAATCGAACTATTTTTATCAATTTACTTGGGGTAACCTATCTAGGATTAAACAATTATTTGTCTAGCTTAGTTTCCATTCTGTCTTTGGCAGAATTAGGGGTTGCTGGAGCCATGAGCTATGCACTATATGGACCCTTAGACAGAGAAGAACATGGAAAAATCAATGCCTTTATGATTCTCTTCAAAAAATTATATAGAATCATTGGCTTTTCTATTTTTATACTGGGCGCTATACTTTCTTTATTTCTTCCTTATATGATAAAGGATTATACGGTAAACAGTGAAGTATATTTGATTTTTTTCCTCTTTGTTTTTAATTCTGCTTCTAGCTATTTTTTCTCCTATAAACGAACCTTGCTTTATGTCGATCAGCGTAATTATATGATGACTTTGATTGACTTTGGATTAAATACTCTTCGCGTATGCTTGCAAATCGGAATTTTATTCTTTACCAAAAATTATATCTTTTATCTATTGATCAGTATCATCATGAATTTTATAGGGAATATCATCATGTCGCGGATTGTAGATAGATTGTATGGTTACTTGTTTAAGAATGAGATAACACCCATTAATCAGGAGGAAAAAGGAAAATTTATCCGAAATATCAAAGGAAATATAGTCGGTAGTATTGGAGAAACGATTGTTTTTCAAACAGATAGTATTCTAATGGCAAGTTTTGTCAGCTTAGCAGCTATAGGTATTTACGGGAATTATACCTATGTTTTAGGATTTCTTTCACTAATTTTAAATACTGTGATCAATTCAGTTGTTTCTTCCGTAGGTAACTTAGTCCATTCGGAGTCTACGACAGTAGCAGATATGGTTAAATTCCTAAAAAAATTCCAGTTTATTACTTTTAGCCTGATTTATTTTGCTAGCTTAGGTTATTTAATGTTCATTCATCCATTTATGACTATCTGGTTAGGTGAGAGTTTTTCATTTAATTATACGATTGAGATTTTGATCGTCCTTCATTTTTTCCTAACTTTTTATAGAAGACCGATTCTAACGTTGATTTCAGTTTATGGATTAAGTTATGAGCAAAATAAAAAAGTTATCGTCGAGATTTTATTAAATATTTCCCTTTCACTCTACTTTTTAGTGATTTTAGATTTAGGGGTATCTGGAATTTTATTGGGTACGATTTGTTCAACAGTCTTGACCTGTACATGGTATGAACCCTATAGCGCCTTTAAGTATGGATTGAAAGCTTCCTCAAAAGATTTTTTTAAAACATTGTTACAAGATTTCACTGTCGCAGGGATAAGCTTTCTACTTTTGAGTTTGCTGGATAACTACCTCTTAACTCAGCTAGATTTCATTTTCGGTTTGATCATCAAAATCGTCCTTTATTTGATAGTATTAGGTAGTTACGTTTTCCTATTTAGAAATCATGAAGGTGGTAGACAAATCATTTTGATGATTCAAAAAGTATTAAAGTTGAAAAAATAAGGTGGTAAAAATATGAAACGAATATTAGTTTGTGGTTTAGTTCCAGATGTTGGTGGCTTGGAAAAAATTGTTCTAGATTTTTATAACCATATTGATACCTCTGAATTTGAACTAGAATTTTTACTACAAGGTCCTGAAGATGTTGAATTTAGTGATCATTTTAAAAAGCTTTGTCGCAATCCTCTAGTCGTTCATAGAATCCCCAAGTTAAGACCTCATATCCAGCAAGCATTAAAAGAATGGGATGATTTTTTTAAGAAAAATGCCCATCGATATGATATTTTATGGTCTAACCAAAATGGTCTGACTCATCTAGAATTTTTAAAATTAGCAAAAAAATATGGGATAGAAAAAAGAATAGTACATGGACATTGTGCGACAGCTGATAAATTTTATCGCTTTGTTCATCCAGTCAATCGATTTTTTGTCGGCAAATATGCGACAGATTTTTGGGCCTGTGGAACAGAAGCATTGAACCATTTTTATCATGGTCAAGAACGAAAAAAGGCATTAGTGATTCATAATGCCATTGAAGTTGAGAAATTTTTATATGATCAAGAAATGCAAGCCCAACTTCGGAAGAAATATCAGATCCCTGAAAATTGTTTGGTCATTGGGCAAGTTTCTCGCTTATATGAAAAACAAAAAAATCAAAGTTTTTGTGTGAAGGTCTTTTCTGAAATCGTCAAAAAAGAACCAAATTCTCGTTTAGTATTTATCGGAAGAGGTGATACTGCATTTTTAGAAAATGTGGCAAAAGAATATGGTGTAGAAGACAAAGTCATTTTTACAGGCTTGACCACTAATGTCGGAAAAATGCTAAATTTATTAGATGTGTTCTTCTTCCCATCTAATTTTGAAGGCTTACCAATTGTACTCATTGAAGCGCAAGCAAATGGATTACCTGTTGTAACAGCAAATCATTTACCAGATGCAAGAATACTAGATAACTACGATAATAGCCTGTCTTTGAAAGATTCTCTTGAAGATTGGGCAGATAAGATTTTGTCGATCAGAGATGGACGTATATTAGATAATGAGTATGTTCTTAAAAAAATTAGTGAACATGGATATGAAATTAAATTTGCTACTAGACAGTTAGAGAAGTTATTTGAACAGGAATAATATTCTAGTACACATTTGTTTATATGGAATATATTATTTGAGGGGTTGACCCAATAGGCCTAAATTTTTTAAAAGTATTTGTACAAAAATTTAGTTCAATTTATCGCTAGTGACATGCATAATATGAAAACAAGAAGAACCAATATGAGAGAAGCGTTTGAACTAATTAGAAATAAATACGGTCTATCAAAGGCTCTTGAATTATCTGAGAGGATGATATGTATGATTATTTAATAGTAGGTGCTGAATTGTCAGGAGCGATTTTTGCACATGAAGCAACTAAACAAGGAAAAAAGTAAAAGTAATAGATAAACGTGAACACATTAGCGGAAACATCTATTGTGAAAATGTTTAGGGAATCAACGTTCACAAATACGGTGCACATATCTTCCATACTTCAAATAAAGAAGTTTGGGATTATGTGAATCAATTTGCTGAGTTTAATAATGATTTAGGAGTGAAAATTTGAGAAATTTAGGATTAGATTTATTAAAAATATTTTCTTGTATTGGAGTTGTAGTACTACACTCTACTAGGCCTGGATTTAATTTAGAACAATATAATATAAGTGCATATTTATATTATCTAGCTACATATGCTATACCATTATTTTTTATGTTAAATGGATATTTTCTATTGAATAAGAAAAAATTACCTTATAGTTATGTTTTTAATAAAATAAGGGGAATCTTGACTATAGTATTCGTATGGAATATGTTGATATGGGTGATTAAAAGAGATTTTAATGTTAATCCATTAATGAAAATTATAGGTTCATTAATTCAAAAAGGATATGCTTATCAATTTTGGTTTTTTGGATCGTTAATAATAATATATTTGACATTACCTATAGTAAAAAAAGTATTGGAGAAAGATTATTCATACTTTGCTATTTTGTTAATATTGATAGTTATTGGTATAGTTATTGAAATGATAAATACTTTTATTTTTCATAAACCTCTACAACAATATGTTCCACAAACTTTTAGATTATGGACATGGTTTTTCTATTATATTTTAGGTGGATATTTAGGGAAGATAAATATTCAAGAAATCAAATTAACAAAATTGATTAAGATTAGTTTTAGTATAATATTTATAATTTCACCTATACTATTATTTTATTTAGCGAAAAATGTCTATCATGACGCACCTGCAGAGTATTTTTATGATTCAATGATTGTAAAAATAGTAAGTATAGGACTATTTATATTATTCTTAAAAATTGAAAAAAATATTGTATTGAAAAATAATGAATTAATAGTTAAGCTATCATCATTAACTATGGGAGTATATATTGTTCATACGTATGTATTAGCAAGAGTAGCCAAGTATATAAATTATAATTTATGGTATAATACAGTTATTATATTATTTGTCACGTTGAGTATTAGTTTTTTGATTTCAAGAATTATTTGGAGTGTAAAAAATTTTAGAGTATTGTTAAAAATTTAATTAGAATCAAACCTGATTTGATTTATTTTTGAAGAAAAGAAATTTCAGCTTCGTAAAGAATATCATATTCCAGAAGATTGTTTAGTTGTAGGACAAGTTTCTCGTTTATATGAAAAACAAAAAAATCAAAGTTTTTGTGTGAAGGTGTTTTCTGAAATCGTCAAAAAAGAACCAAATTCTCGTCTAGTATTTATCGGAAGAGAAGATACTTCTTTTTTAGAAAATGTGGCAAAAGAATATGGTGTAGAAGACAAAGTCATCTTTACAGGCTTGACCACTAATGTCGAAAAAATGCTAAACCTTCTAGATGTTTTCTTCTTCCCATCAAATTTTGAGGGATTACCGATTGTACTCATTGAAGCGCAAGCAAATGGCTTACCTGTTGTAACAGCAA
This sequence comes from Streptococcus mitis, assembly GCF_022137125.1. Classification (GTDB taxonomy): domain Bacteria; phylum Bacillota; class Bacilli; order Lactobacillales; family Streptococcaceae; genus Streptococcus; species Streptococcus mitis_CE. Next base: position 80,925 of record NZ_JAKNEQ010000003.1, read on the forward strand.
AGCATTTACCAGATGCAAGAATACTAGATAACTATGATAACAGCCTGTCTTTGAATGATTCTCTTGAAAAATGGGCAGATAAGATTTTGTCAGTCAGAAATTATCGAGAGCTTGATACAGAAAAGGTGCAACAGCTGATAGATGAAAACGGCTACGAGATTGAATCAGCAACCAGACAGTTGGAGAAATTATTTGATGAGTGATTAAAAGTTGATGGAGAGGACAAACATGTCTTCTCTAATTTTTTTTATTATGATTTAATCGTTTGAACACCATTTAATCTGGAAGCAAAAGCGGACAAAATAAAGAAGTCATGATATAATATAAAGTAGATTTCTATGTCATAAAACAATAACTATTTGGACATCATTCATTTGAAAACTCTCTATGTTCAAACGATCGTAAAATAAAATAGGGGCTCTAAACCCTTGCTACGAAAGGAAAAAAACTCAATGGCTACTATTCAATGGTTTCCTGGTCACATGTCTAAAGCGCGTCGACAGGTGCAGGAAAATTTAAAATTTGTTGATTTTGTAACGATTTTGGTGGATGCTCGTTTACCTCTATCTAGTCAAAATCCTATGTTGACAAAGATTGTTGGTGATAAACCAAAACTCTTGATTTTAAACAAGGCGGACTTGGCTGATCCAGCAATGACCAAGGAATGGCGTCAGTATTTTGAATCACAGGGAATCCAGACGCTGGCTATCAACTCCAAAGAGCAAGTGACTGTAAAAGTTGTAACAGACGCGGCTAAAAAGCTCATGGCTGATAAGATTGCTCGTCAGAAGGAACGTGGTATCAAGATTGAAACCTTGCGTACCATGATTATTGGGATTCCAAACGCTGGTAAATCAACTCTCATGAACCGTTTAGCTGGTAAGAAGATTGCCGTTGTCGGCAACAAACCAGGTGTTACCAAGGGGCAACAATGGCTTAAAACCAACAAAGACCTGGAAATCTTAGATACGCCAGGGATTCTTTGGCCTAAATTTGAGGATGAAACTGTTGCACTGAAACTGGCCTTGACTGGAGCTATCAAAGACCAGTTGCTTCCTATGGATGAGGTGACCATTTTTGGTATCAATTATTTCAAAGAACATTATCCAGAAAAGCTGGCTGAACGCTTCAAACAAATGAAAATTGAAGAAGAAGCGCCTGTTATTATTATGGATATGACCCGTGCTCTCGGTTTCCGTGACGACTATGATCGTTTTTACAGTCTCTTCGTGAAGGAAGTCCGCGATGGCAAACTCGGTAACTATACCTTAGATACATTGGAAGACCTCGATGGCGACGATTAAAGAAATCAAAGAACTCCTTGCAACAGTCAAGGAGTTAGAAAGCCCTATTTTTTTAGAACTTGAAAAGGATAATCGCTCTGGAGTTCAAAAGGAAATCAGCAAGCGTAAAAAAGCCATTCAGGCAGAATTGGATGAGGATCTTCGTTTGGAATCCATGCTTTCCTACGAAAAAGAACTTTTCAATCAAGGGTTGACCTTGATAGCAGGTGTTGATGAAGTCGGCCGCGGTCCTCTAGCTGGGCCTGTAGTTGCTGCAGCCGTCATCTTACCTAAAAATTGTAAGATTAGAGGTCTCAACGACAGCAAGAAAATTCCTAAAAAGAAACATCTGGAAATTTTCCAAGCCGTTCAAAACCAAGCCTTGTCAATCGGAATCGGTATCATGGATAATCAGGTCATTGACCAAGTCAATATCTATGAAGCAACCAAACTGGCTATGCAGGAAGCAATCTCCCAGCTCAGTCCGCAACCTGAACACCTCTTAATTGATGCCATGAAACTGGAGTTGCCCATTTCACAAACATCTATCATCAAAGGAGATGCCAATTCCCTCTCGATTGCAGCGGCTTCAATAGTAGCCAAGGTGACACGTGATGAATTGATGAAGGAATACGACCAGCGGTTCCCTGGCTATGATTTTGCTACTAATGCAGGATATGGAACTGCTAAACACCTAGAAGGACTTGAAAAATTAGGAGTTACCCCGATTCACCGAATCAGTTTTGAACCAGTTAAATCACTGGTTTCAGGAGAAAAAGAAAGTTAAGTTAGAAGGAATGATTATGGAGGAACAGTCAGAAACACTCAGTTCCAAGAAAGAATTTGCCTTTGCCTCAAGCACCATACTATCCCAAGTTGGACGAGGAATCATTGTGGGACTCGTTGTCGGGCTCATCGTCGGATCCTTTCGGTTTTCAATCGAAAAAGGCTTCCACCTGATACAAGGACTTTATCAAGAACAAGCGCACTTAGTGCGCAATCTTTTTATCATTGGTCTATTTTATTTAATAGTTTGTTGGCTCAGTGCGAAATTAACTCGATCAGAAAAAGATATCAAGGGTTCAGGAATTCCTCAAGTTGAAGCCGAATTAAAGGGACTCATGACTCTCAACTGGTGGGGAGTTCTTTGGAAAAAATATATTCTAGGAATTCTTGCTATTGCAAGTGGCCTTATGCTGGGTCGTGAAGGGCCAAGTATTCAACTTGGAGCGGTCGGTGGTAAAGGAATTGCCAAATGGCTCAAATCCAGTCCAGTAGAGGAACGCTCCTTGATTGCTAGTGGAGCTGCCGCTGGTCTAGCTGCAGCCTTTAATGCACCGATTGCAGGACTTCTCTTTGTGGTAGAAGAAGTTTATCACCATTTTTCACGCTTTTTCTGGGTATCTACTCTCGCAGCTAGTCTCGTAGCAAACTTTGTTTCTCTGCTCATATTTGGCCTAACACCCGTACTGGATATGCCAGACAACATCCCACTCATGACCCTAGACCAGTATTGGATTTACCTCCTTATGGGAGTTTTTCTCGGACTTTCTGGTTTTTTCTATGAGAAAGCTGTACTCAATGTTGGTCGAGTTTATGAGTGGATTGGTCAAAAAATCCATTTGGATAAAGCTTATTATCCAATCCTAGCCTTTATCCTTATCATACCAGTCGGGATTTTCTTGCCACAAATCCTTGGTGGTGGAAATCAGCTTGTTCTTTCCCTAACTGAGCAAAATTTTAGTTTTCAAGTTCTATTAGCTTACTTTTTGATTCGCTTTGTTTGGAGCATGATTAGCTATGGAAGTGGCCTCCCAGGAGGAATCTTCCTACCAATTTTGGCGCTTGGTTCCTTACTTGGTGCCCTAGTTGGTGTCATTTGTGTCAATCTTGGACTTGTCAGTCAGGAGCAATTCCCTATATTTGTCATTCTGGGAATGAGTGGCTACTTTGGAGCAATATCTAAAGCTCCCTTAACCGCTATGATTCTGGTAACCGAAATGGTAGGTGACATTCGCAATCTCATGCCACTTGGATTGGTAACCCTAGTTGCCTATATCATCATGGATTTACTTAAAGGTGCGCCAGTCTATGAGGCCATGCTAGAAAAAATGCTACCAGAAGAAGCAACAGACGAGGGAGAAGTCACCCTCATAGAAATCCCTGTGTCTGACAAAATCGCTGGAAAACAGGTTCACGAGCTCAACTTGCCACATAACGTACTCATTACCACCCAAGTCCATAATGGCAAGAGCCAAACAGTTAACGGCTCAACTAGAATGTATCTGGGTGATATGATTCACCTGGTGATTCCAAAAAGTGAAATTGGAAAAGTCAAAGATTTGTTGTTATAAGTTCTATTTACATAATTTATTTTACGTAAAATATCATTGAAAGGATTCTCTATGAAAAGAAATAAGGCAATTGCAGTATATTTGCTGGGCACTTTTAGCCAAATAATATCAGCTTGTCTCCTTTTCTTTCTCTTGAATCATTTTTCTGTTCATTCCAATCTATTAACTATTTTAGGAATCATTGTTGGTGGGATTTCCTCAGCTCTTTGGGGAATAATTGTTGCAAATCACTATTTTCATATTCCTTATAAGAAGATCGTTAACGATTTTTTTAACATTCATACCAGTTACAAACATTATTTATTATCTTTTTTCCTTATTGTCCTTGATTTTTCTTTTCTAATGTTTGGTGGGCAAATAGTAGAATTTAGCTGGTATCTCCCATTTTTGATGTTCTTCAAATTTATTGTCTTTGGCGGTATAGAAGAGATTGGATGGCGATATGTTTTTCAACCAATCTTACAAGAGAAGCTACCATATTTTTACTCAACAATCCTAACCTTTTTCAGCTGGGCAATTTGGCATCTGTTGTTCTTTTACATAGATGGTTCCCTAGCAACTCTGCAAATTCTACCGTTTTTATTTGGATTGCTGACGAATTCTTTCATACTCTCAGCTCTTTATAACAAAACAAAGAATCTCTGGATTTGCGTTATGACACATTCGATCATTAATGTCTTGTCTCAGCTAACCATAGACACTGATCGATCTGAAACCTACCTGCTTAAAATCTTCATCATCTTGGTATCCTGCTATATGGTAATACATAAAAAAGACGAGTATAGTCGCTAGCTGTTTTGTATGAAACAGTATTATTCTTTGGAAAAGCCTCTTGATTTAAAAGGACACCTTTACTTTGCACCAAAAAAGTAATGCGTAATTTTCCCGTCAGAAATTTTCTACCTACTATTCTTAGTATGTTTTGGTGTTGACATTTTTTTTAAAAAAAGGTAAACTATTAACATGACGTGAATAAAGTTAATAGTTAGGAGATAAGATGGGAATTTTAAGAACTCATTTAGAAGCAGAGTGTGACCCACGATTAGCCGGTGAATTAGCATACAGTATTAAGGAGGCCTATCGTTTTTTGTGGGAACTCATTGATACCACACCTGTATTGCGGCACCCAGAAATGCGAAAGACTTATGGGCATATCCGACAAGCATTAGTCGATGTAGCGCTGCGATTAGTTTTAGAAGATTCATCAATGAGAACAGATGTGCAAATGTTGTCTGCAGTGAATAATAAAGTGAACGGCTATACTTATACGATGATTGAAGCAAAAGGAGCCATTATTTCTCCAGTAAAAACCAGAAGTATAAAAACAATGCCGAAAAAAGCTCTTCACAGAAGTGTGGCTAGTGTGAAAAATAAACAATTTGATCTTTTTACAACCCAAGAGGATATCAATAAGCATTATGATGCTGATAACCCACCATTTCTCCTCTTAACATACGGCGGAAAGAATCATCACCTGCAATTTGTTCAGCTGGGTTTGCCAAATGTTGATACAGAGCAATGGATTGAGAAAGTAGATATTATGAATGCCCAGCGGATTGTTGCCTCGAAAGACCAAGAGCAGACCACTCAAAAGAAACTAGATTTGACTTTAACGGAGCTGTCAGAAGAGCTTCTTAGGAGAGAAGTAAATGGAACAAGGAATATTTAGTCCCTCTAAATTAACTAAGGCTAGAATAGCCAGAGGATTAACTAAAAAAGAATTGGCTGAACGAACAGGAATATCTAGACAAATGATTTCTAATTATGAATTAGGGAAAACACATCCAGGAGCAAGTAAGTTAATGACAATTGTTGCTGAACTAGATTTTCCATACGCCTATTTTACTTCTGAACCTAAAAGGTTTTACGAAGGGGCCACTTTTTTTCGTAGTCAATCTGCGGCTACTAAAAGAGCAAGGGATATGCAAGCTGTCAGGTTAGAATTTCAAAAGGAAATTTATGATTTGCTGTCTCAGTATGTTAATTTTCCTGAATTAACTCTACCTGACATTTTAACGAAAACTATTTACGATATTACTAATAACGATATTGAGGAAAAAGCTAAAGAATTAAGAGAACTATGGGGATTAGGTAAAGATATACCAATTTCTAATCTCACTGAGATTGCAGAAGTTAATGGTATTATTGTTGTTGAGTCCAATATGTCTGATGACAAATTGGATGCAGTGTCAGAATGGATTGAAGACAGACCGTATATCATGCTGACAGATAATGGAGAATCTGCTGTACGTCGTCGTTTTAATATTGCACACGAATTAGGTCATATTTTACTTCATGGAGATATTGAAAGTATTCACGACTATACCTCTCAGGAATTAAAGAATATTATTGAGAATCAGGCAAACTATTTTGCTTCTTGTTTATTGTTACCTGAGAATGGTTTTTTAAAATCTTTGTTATCTACTAATTTAGACTTTTATATTGAGTTAAAAAAATATTGGAAAGTTTCTATTCAATCAATGATTATGAGAACTTATCAGTTAGAGTTAATCAATGATGATCAAAAATTATATTTGTTTAGGAAAATTGGCTTTAATAAATGGAAGAAGCGTGAGCCTTTGGATGATGAATTGACTCCTGAGAAACCTAGTCTTTACCGTAAAGTATTTGACTTAATTATCAGTAATGATATTTTACAAAAAAATGAACTAATTTCTAACTTATCTCTGCCCAAAGATGAGTTAGAAAAATCATTAGATATTTCAATTAATGATAATTATCAATTGGCACAAAAAGGTCCTGTATTAAGAATAGTTAAATGAAAAGTCTCAATATTATTGAGACTTTTTTTGTAGTTATAGAGTATAGATGCAATATCTACATTTGAAGACATTTCAGTTCTCACTCTAATAATGTACATTTTAAGTGGAAGTTTTGATTTTTAAAAAATTCAGTTTTATAAAAAAGTTAGACTTCTGTTTTAAGTTTCTTGTTACATCTTTCCGAAAAACTATAATTTTCTTGAAAAATAAATAAGTCTATGCTATACTACTAGTAGACTTATTTATGGAGAAAATACATGAAACGTGAGATTTTACTGGAACGAATCGACAAACTAAAACAAATCATGCCCTGGTATGTTCTGGAATACTACCAATCTAAGCTTGCTGTTCCTTACAGTTTTACAACCTTGTACGAATACCTCAAGGAATATGATCGATTTTTCAGCTGGGTTTTAGAGTCTGGTATCTCAAACGTCGATAAAATATCTGATATTCCTTTACCTGTCTTGGAAAATATGTCTAAGAAAGACATGGAATCTTTTATCCTTTATCTTCGAGAACGTCCTTTGCTGAATGCTAATACAACCAAGCAAGGAGTTTCTCAGACAACTATCAACCGAACCTTGTCAGCTCTTTCCAGTCTTTATAAGTATCTAACCGAGGAAGTCGAAAACGACCAGGGGGAACCTTATTTCTATCGTAATGTAATGAAGAAAGTTTCGACAAAGAAAAAGAAAGAAACGCTTGCTGCAAGAGCTGAAAACATCAAGCAAAAACTCTTTTTAGGTGATGAAACAGAAGGTTTTCTAGCTTATATTGACCAAGAGTACCCACAACAACTTTCAAATCGCGCTCTCTCATCATTCAACAAAAATAAAGAACGTGATTTGTCCATTATTGCCCTTCTCTTGGCGTCTGGTGTCCGCTTATCTGAAGCTGTTAATCTGGATCTAAGAGATCTCAATCTAAAAATGATGGTTATCGATGTCACTAGAAAAGGGGGCAAACGTGACTCTGTCAATGTCGCTGCCTTTGCCAAACCTTATCTAGAAAATTATCTGGCCATTCGAAATCAACGCTATAAAACGGAAAAGACAGACACAGCGCTCTTTCTGACCTTATACCGAGGTGTCCCGAATCGTATCGATGCTTCTAGCGTTGAAAAAATGGTTGCTAAGTACTCTGAGGACTTCAAAGTCCGTGTAACACCTCATAAACTACGACATACTCTAGCAACTAGGCTCTATGATGCCACTAAATCTCAAGTTTTGGTCAGTCACCAGTTAGGACATGCCAGCACACAAGTCACTGACCTCTATACCCATATCGTTAATGATGAACAAAAGAATGCTCTAGATAGTTTATAAAATACATAAATTAAATTATGTAATATATGATTTTAAAAAAGAAGCTGGTCCTACAACCAACTTCTTTTTGGTTTATCCAACTACCGCTTCAGCGATTTCTTCACGGCTAATACCAGCGAAGTAGCGTGTGATATCAATGGTTTCTAGCGCCTTAAGAACATCTTCGCGTTCGTATTTCACTCCACGAAGAACATCTTCTACTGCAGCAACGTCTTCAATACCAAAGAAGTCACCATAAATCTTGATGTCTTGGATTTTTGATTCAGTAACGTTAGCAAAGACTTCCACCTTACCACTAGTGAATTTTGTTCCACGACGGACGTTAAATTCAGGTGATTTACCGTAGTTCCAGTCCCAAGTACCAAACTTAGTATCTTTGATACAGTTAATTTCAGCTAATTCTTCATCAGAAAAAACGTATTCAGTCATCTCTGGGTACTCTTTTTTCATGTATTCCAAGAGTAAATCACGGAATTCTTCGACTGTGATTTTTTCTGGTAGTTCATTGACAATATTGGTGACACGAGCACGAACAGATTTCACCCCTTTTGATTCAAATTTATCCTTTGAAACCTTGAGGGCATTTGCTAGGACTGACAAATCAACGTCAAAGAGCAAGCAACCGTGGTGCATGATACGACCGTTGATATAGGCTTGAGCATTGCCACAGAATTTCTTTCCATCAATCTCAAGGTCATTACGGCCTGTGAACTCAGCTTTAACCCCAAGTTGAGCCAAAGTATTGATAACTGGAGTTGAAAAACTCTTGAAGTCAAAAGCTTTGTTTTCATCTTCTTTTGAGATGATCGTGTAGTTGAGGTTATTTAAATCGTGGTAAACAGCTCCACCACCGCTGATACGGCGAACTACCTCGATGCCATTTTCGCGAACATAATCACGGTTGATTTCTTCGATGGTATTCTGGTGACGACCAACAATGATAGATGGTTTGTTAATCCAAAGTAGGAAGATTTGATCCTCATCCAAAAGGTGTTTAAAGGCGTATTCTTCCAAGGCAATATTAAAGGCAGTGTCGTTTGAATGATTGATAATATATTTCATGATATCCCTTTATACGATAGAGACTGGAAAGATATTTTCCAGTCTATTCTATCTTCGTTTTATTTTTTCTTAGGTGAATGGATGGCCATTCCTAAAACATCCGCAAATGCTTCGTACATCACTTCAGAGTAAGTTGGATGTCCGTGGATAGTTTTCAGCATTTCTTCAACAGTAATTTCCATTTCGATAATGCTTGACGCTTCATTGATCAATTCTGCAGCTGCAGGACCGATGATATGAACACCAAGGATTTCTCCATATTTCTTATCAGCAATAACTTTAACGAAACCTTGAGCAGCATCCGATGCAATAGCACGACCGTTAGCAGCAAAGTTGAACTTACCAATGGCTACATCGTACTTCTCACGGGCTTGTTCTTCTGTCAAACCTACTGCTGCTACTTCAGGGAGAGTGTAGATGGCTGCAGGAGTCAAGTTCAACTTGGCTACAGCATGATTTCCTTTAAGAGCATTTTCAGCAGCAACTTCACCCATACGGAAGGCTGCGTGCGCCAACATCTTAGTTCCGTTGATGTCACCTGGTGCGTAAATTCCTGGAACAGAAGTTTCCATGTATTCGTTGACCTTGATGCGTCCACGGTCCAGTTCAAACTCAACATCGCCAATACCTTCAAGGTCTGGTACACGACCGATTGAAAGAAGCGCTTTATTTGCGATGATATCATCTTTTCCTTCAACCTTGATACGAAGTTGACCATTTTCCTCGATGATTTCTTGCAGTTTAGTACCAGTCAAGATGGTCATTCCTTTACGCTCAAGGATCAAGCGAAGGTTCTTAGACACTTCTGCATCCATAGCTGGCACGATACGGTCCATCATTTCGATAACAGTTACTTTTGAACCAAATGTCATAAAGGCCTGACCGAGTTCGATACCGACAACTCCACCACCGATGATGACAAGGCTTTCTGGCACTTCGTTCATTTCAAGAATGTCGTCACTTGTCATCACGAGTGGAGATTCCATACCAGGGACGTTGATCTTGCTGACTTTTGAACCACCGGCAAGGATGATTTTCTTGGTTTCAAGTAATTCAGAACCATTTACCAAGACGTTCTTGTCTTTAGTAATGGTACCAATACCTTTATGCACAGTAACTCCGTAGCTACGAAGAAGTCCTGCAACACCACCAACAAGAGTATTAACAACTTTAGATTTAGTTTCTAAAAGTTTGTCCATATCAACAGTGAAGTTAGGATTTTCAATCACAATACCACGATTTGCAGCATGACCGATATTTTCAATAATTTCAGCGTTATGTAGGTAGGTTTTAGTTGGGATACATCCACGGTTCAAGCAGGTTCCACCGAGTTCAGATTTCTCAACAAGGGCAACCTTCCCACCGAGTTGGGCAGCTTTAATGGCTGCAACATAACCAGCAGGACCTCCACCAATCACAACGATATCAAAAGCATCATCGCTCTTACCATCATCGTTTGAAGCACTTGCTGTAGGTACAGGGCTAGCTTCTGGCGCTGCTGCTCCAGCTGTTGGGATATTTTCCCCTTCTTCGCCAAGGTAACCGATAACTTCCGTTACAGGGACTGTTTCACCGTCCCCTTTGAGGATAGCAATCAAGTACCCATCTTCTTCGGCTTCCAATTCCATGCTGACTTTATCAGTCATGATTTCCAAAAGGATTTCTCCTTCTTTTACAAATTCTCCGACTTTTTTATTCCATTGGACGATTTGTCCTTCTGTCATATCCACGCCGGCTTTTGGCATAATTACTTCTAAGGCCATGTCTTCCTTCCTTTATCTATATCTTAAAAATGAATACTCTTGTACTTAAATCAACATTGAGATTGGATTTTCAATCAATTCTTTCAAGTCTTTCATAAACTTAGCACCAGCCATACCATCTACGACACGGTGGTCAATTGTTAAACCAAGGCTCATGATTGGGCGAATCACAATTTCACCATTGACTACAACTGGCTTCTCGATTGTCGAACTCACACCAAGGATAGCTGAGTTTGGTTGGTTAATGATAGGACCAAAGGACTGAACACCAAACATTCCCAAATTACTGATTGTGAAGGTTGAATTTTGCAGTTCACTTGGAGCCAATTTACCATCCAAGGTACGGCCAATGACGTCTTTGAAGGCTACAACCAACTCTGACAAGCTCATTTTTTCAGCATTGTAAACAACAGGTGTCATCAATCCATTATCCATCCCAACTGCCATGGCAAGGTTGACGTAATTATGAGTGATAATAGTCTTGCCATCTTCTGTCAATGAAGCATTGATGTAAGGGTGTTTCATCAAGGTTTTCACAACAGCAAGTGAAAGAAGGTCTGTTACAGTAGTCTTCTTCCCAGTTGCTTCCATAATTGGCTCAAGAACCTTCTTACGAAGAGCCAACATTTCAGTCATATCAACTTCATAGTTGAGAGTGAAGGTTGGCGCAGTTAGGTATGATTCAACCATACGTTGGGCGATAACCTTACGCATTGGTGTCATTGGAATACGCTTAATTTCACCATAAGGAGTGATATTATCAGGAACTTCTTCCACTTTTTCAATCTGAGCAGGAGACTTGATAGTGTCGTTTTCGATATTTTCAGGAAGCAAGGCTAAAACGTCCTTCTTCATGATCTTACCACGATGACCTGTTCCTTGGATCTCCTGCCAAGCAATGTTATGTTCGAGGGCAATTCGTTTTGCAAGTGGCGAAATGCGAACCACATTAGTGTCTTTAAAAGTTTCCACGTCTTCTTTGTGGACACGACCGTTTGCACCTGAGCCAGAAACGTCGTAAAGGTTGATCCCTAAATCATCCGCTAACTTTCTAGCCGCAGGAGTCGCTCTTAGCTTGTCATCAGCCATGACCTCTCCAATTCTATTTATGATATTAAGCGCGCAGAGAACTCTGCACCTAAAAGATACAAAGTTTCTCGTCTGCTTTATTTTATTTACATAACTTATGTTATGTACTATTCTTTATTATATGTCTTACGGATTGCTTCTTTAATGCTTTCAACTGTTGGAATCATTGCATTTTCTAGGTTTTGCGCGTAAGGCATTGGCACATCTTCTCCTGCGCAACGGCGGATTGGTGCATCTAGATAGTCAAATGCTTCTGACTCTGAAATAATAGCTGAAATCTCGCCGATATAGCCGCTTGTTTTGTGAGCATCGTTGACCAGAACAACCTTACCAGTCTTCTTAACAGAATTGATGATAATATCCTTATCAAGCGGTACCAATGTACGTGGGTCAACGACTTCTACAGAGATGCCTTCTTCTGCCAATTCTTCAGCAGCTTGAACCACACGACGAAGCATTTTACCATAAGTAACAACTGTTACATCTGTACCTTCGCGTTTGATTTCCCCAACTCCTAGTGGGATTGTGTAGTCTGGATCAACTGGTACTTCCCCTTTTTGGTTAAATTCTGACTTGTACTCAAGAATGATAACAGGGTTATTATCACGGATAGAAGACTTAAGTAATCCTTTCATGTCCGCAGGTGTACCTGGCGCTACAACCTTAAGTCCTGGAATGTGAGTAAACCAAGACTCTAGAGATTGCGAGTGCTGGGCTGCAGAACCCACTCCATTACCAGCAGCGCATCGAACAGTCATTGGAACCTGACCTTTACCACCAAACATATAACGTGTTTTAGCGGCTTGGTTGACAATATTGTCCATGGCAATAACCGAGAAGTCCATAAAGGTCATATCGACGATTGGGCGAAGTCCTGTCATGGCTGCTCCTGCTGCAGCTCCAGAGATGGCAGCTTCAGAAATCGGACAATCACGAACACGTTCTGGACCAAATTCTTCAAGCATTCCGACAGAAGTACCGAAGTCTCCTCCGAAGACACCAACATCTTCTCCCATCAAGAATACATTTTCATCGCGACGCATTTCCTCAGACATAGCAAGGATAATGGTGTCACGGAAGGACATTGTTTTTGTTTCCATTTTATCTCTTTCTCCTTAGTCTGCGTAAATATCTTCAAAGGCTGATTCAAGCGGTGGGAATGGACTTTCTTCTGCAAATTTAACAGAAGCTTCTACTGCTTCCTTGACTTGCGCTTGGATTTCTTCCAATTCTTCGGCACTTGCAATGTTATTTTCAATGAGGTACTTGCGAAGGTTTTCGATCGGGTCTTTTTGTTTCCACAATTCCACTTCTTCACGTGTACGATATTTACCAGGGTCAGATGATGAGTGACCAAGCCAGCGATAAGTAACACTTTCAATCAAGACTGGACCATTACCGCTGCGAACATGATCTACAGCTTTCTTAAATCCTTCATAGACGTCGATGACATTGTTACCGTCTTCGATGAACATTCCAGGAATTCCATAAGCGGCGCTACGTTGATGGATATGTTCGACATTGGTCATTTTCTTGATATCCGCAGAGATACCGTAACCGTTGTTGATGCAGTAGAAAATAACTGGCAGGTTCCAGATAGAAGCCATGTTCACTGCTTCGTGGAAAACACCTTCGTTGGTCGCACCATCTCCAAAGAAGCAGACAACGATTTTTCCAGTATGTTGCATTTGCTGACTGAGGGCTGCACCAACAGCGATTCCCATACCACCACCTACGATACCATTGGCACCAAGGTTACCAGCATCAAGGTCGGCAATATGCATAGAACCACCTTTACCTTTACAGGTTCCAGTGTATTTACCGAGGATTTCAGCCATCATTCCGTTGAGGTCAATTCCTTTGGCAATAGCTTGCCCGTGACCACGGTGGTTTGAGGTAATTAGATCATCTGGATTGAGAGCCAACATAGCCCCCACGTTAGCGGCTTCCTCTCCAACAGAAAAGTGCGTCATTCCTGGCACTTTCCCTTTCTTTACTAATTGCGCAATTTTTAAGTCCATACGACGGATTTCTTCCATCTTACGGAACATCTCTAGCAAAAGATTTTTATCTAAAGTTGACATCTTCTTGCCTTTCTAACTTTCTTCTTACTTACTATTTTACCGTTTTTGGTAAATACTGTCAAAGTTTTTCTAAAGAAAATTTCACAAATTAAAAAAGAAAATCCCATAGGAATAAGGGATTTTCTCATTAAGAATATTTTTTCACAAACTTTTTATCGTTTAGATTTTTCTAAAGATTCAAATCTCTTCATAATCACAGTTAAACGCCAACGGTAGAGAACCCCGCTCACGATTAGACTAATAATCAAGCCGATCCAGTAAGAATAAGCTCCAAAATCTGTTAGGGAATCAAATAGCATAGCCACTGGGAGTGTCACCCCCCAATAGCCGACCAAACCAAGGTAAAAAGGAATAACGGTATCCTTATAACCCCGCAAAATTCCCTGTAGCGGTGCCGCAAAGGTATCTGCTAACTGGAAGAAAAGACTATAAGTCAAAAAGCGAGCTGTCAAATCGATAAATTCTGAGTCGTTCCCATAAAGATTAGCCACATTTCCCCTAAAAATGTAAAGAAAGGATAAGGTGAATCCTGCAAAAATGAGGGCTGTCCATCTTCCTAGACAAATATAGGTTTTAGCATCATCAAATCGCTTGGCTCCTACTTCATAGGAAACGACAATAGCCATAGCTGATGAGATACTCATAGGAAAGGCGTACATGAGAGATGAAAAGTTCATGGCTGACTGGTGACTAGCGATAATCAAGGACGAGAACTTGGCCATAATCAAGCCAACCACGGAAAAGATAGCTACTTCCGCAAAGACAGTTCCCCCAATAGGCAGACCTAAGCGAACTCCTTCCTTGATTTTATCCATATTAAGCGGAATTCGTTTCTCAAGGTGTAGGGCTTTGAGCTTCTCCTGATTAAATAAAACCAGAACAGAAATTCCAAGCAATACCCAATAGGCCAAGGATGTTCCTAAACCTGAACCAGCACCCCCTAATTCTGGAACACCAAAGGCCCCGTAAATCAAGAGGTAGTTAAATCCACTATTGAGAGGAAGTAACAAAAGCATGAGATACATAGATAGTTTAGTCAAGCCCAGCGAATCCAGCAAGGAACGAATGACACTAAAAAGCAATAAGGGGATAATTCCGATAGATAAAAACCAAAGATAGCGAACCGCTACTGCCGCCACCGGTGCTTCTAGTCCAATATGATTCAAGATTGGTGGTGCCAAGAAAAGCACCATCCCCAGCAAGGCCACGGATAGGCCCAAGGCTAGGTAGATGAACTGGTAAAAATCAGACGCAACCTCTTCCTTTTTGCCTCGACCAAGATGGTGACCAATGATAGGCACCAGGGCTGACACAATCCCTGTCAGGAATGTGAAGAAAGGATTCCAGATACTGGTTGCCATAGACACACCAGCCAAGTCCATGGTATTGTATTGGCCAGTCATAGTGGTATCTACAAAGGATGCAGAATAATTGGCAAATTGATAAATCAGGATAGGGAAAAATATCTTTAAAAATAAGATAAACTTATCTTTAAAATGATGGGTTTGGTACATATAGGCTCTCTATTCTTTTTGTTTACAGAGCAGACTCCCACCTAGTTTTGATAGACAATTTGTCCCTTACAGATGGTATATTTAACCTGCCCTTTTAAGGTTTCACCGATGAATGGTGAATTAGCTGCTTTTGAAGCAAACTGGGAGTCCACAAGGCGGTCAGCCTTAGCATCAAAAATAGTGATGTCCGCTGGACCATTCTCAGCCAAGTAACCTGCTTCAAAGTTGTAAAGCTTGGATGGGTTGTATGTCATTTTTTCAAGTAATTCCATCAAGCTCAACTCACCAGCTTCCACCAAATAAGTCAAACCGAGAGATAGAGATGTTTCTAAGCCAGTCATACCAGATGGCGCTTTGGTAATATCCTCAACATTTTTTTCATCTGCATGATGAGGCGCGTGGTCTGTCGCAATAACTGTAATGACACCTGACTTGAGACCTTCGATAACAGCACGACGGTCTGATTCCAAACGAAGCGGCGGATTCATCTTAGCATTGCTACCTTGTGTCAAAAGGAGTGCTTCTGTCTTAGAGAAATGCTGTGGCGCTACTTCTGCTGTTACTTGCGCACCTAACCCTTGAGCAAACTCCACTACTTTAACACTTTCTTCCTTAGACAAATGCTGAATATGAACATGGGCCTTGGTTGCATAGGCAATCATGACATCACGCGCCATCATAGCATACTCAGCTACCCCAGTCGCACCGCAGATATGGAAATGTTCTTTAGCAATATTTTCGTTAAATCCAAGAATCCCATTCAAACCTGGATCTTCCTCATGAAGGCTGATAAAGGTATTAAGCTTTTTGGCTTCCTCCATGGCTTCCTTGACAACTTTACTGCTTTCAAGCGGAATACCGTCATCAGAGAAACCAACCGCACCAGCTGCTAAGAGTGCCTTAAAGTCAGTCAAATCTTGCCCATTAAAGTTCTTCGTAATGGTCGCAACCGTCTTAACATTAATCTTCTCTTTAGCAGCTGACTGGAGAACTTCTTGCAAAGTCTCCACGTCTGAAATGGTTGGACTGGTATTAGCCATCATGACAACCGTTGTAAAACCACCTGCAGCGGCTGCTAGGGCACCAGTATGAATATCTTCCTTGTGGGTTTGACCAGGTTCACGGAAATGAACATGAATATCTACCAAGCCAGGAGCAACTACAAGACCAGTAGCATCAATTATTTCTGCTCCTTCTTCTTTAATCTCAGGCGCAATTTTGACAATTTTCCCATCTTGAACTAAGACATCACACACTTGATCTAAACCAGACTTGGGATCCATTACACGACCATTTTTGATTAGTAGCATCTGCTTTCTCCTTTATTCATAGAAATCAACTTGGGTATCCAACAATTTATCCCCATCATAAACAAACTTGGCTGAAAAGAAGGGTTTATCCTCTAAAAGCCACTCAACAAAGGTATGGTCACCTTCCCAAGTAGGCTTGCTCAAAACCTCATCATAGGGAACCCATTCTAGCGTTCCCTCATTACAGTCAATCAAGTCACCCTCGAACTCCGTCACCTTAAAAACATAGGTGTACCAGTCTAAATCTGGTGTGAATTCTGGAAAGGTGATCACTCCTTTTAGTACTGGTTTTGCTTTTAGACCAGTTTCTTCTAAAATCTCACGGGCAGCACATTCTTGTGGAGTTTCCCCACGCTCTAACTTTCCACCCACACCAATCCATTTGCCTTCGTGGACATCATTTGGCTTCTTATTACGATGGAGCATGAGCAGTTCTTTTCCGTTATCAATGTAGCAAATCGTCGCTAACTGAGGCATATTTTCTCCTTATCTAAGCCAATCAATTGGCTCTTGTCCTGTTTCTTTTAAGAATGCATTGGCCTTGGAAAAAGGCTTGGAACCCCAAAATCCTCTATAAACTGACAAAGGACTGGGATGGGCTGATTCGATAATCAAGTGATGAGGATTAGTAACTAAGACCTTCTTTTTACGTGCATAAGCTCCCCAGAGTACAAAAACGACTGGTCTATCTAGATGATTGACCACCTGAATCACAGCATCTGTAAAAGGCTCCCATATCTGCCCAGCATGACCATTGGCCTGTCCAGCAGGAACTGTCAAACAAGCATTAAGAAGCAAGACTCCTTGCTCAGCCCAAGCTGTCAAATCATGAGATTTCTTAACCCCGATATCATCTGACAATTCTTTCAAGATATTTTGCAAGGATGGTGGAGCTGGGATAGAGTCCGGTACAGAAAAACTCAAGCCCTGCGCTTGACCTGGCCCGTGATAGGGATCTTGCCCTAGAATCACCACCTTAACTTCTTCAAGCGGTGTTGTCAAGAGAGCTTGAAAAACCTTTTCCTTGGGCGGATAAACAGTACCCTGAGCATAGACCTGCTCCATAAACTGATTGATTTTCCCGAAATAACCCACAGGTAATTGCGCCTTAATCAAAGCATGCCAAGACGAGTGTTGCATCTTTCCCTCCTTTATCTTATCCATCTAAAAGCACGTCTTAATTCATCCGTACCATTTTTAAAAAAGCATAAACCATGTGCAAGTATAATCTTATCCGGTTTCCAGTTTAACATACGGGAAAAGGAAACCTTTGCTTCCCTTTGTCTTCCTAAAAAAGTCATCCGATAATCAATAGGAGTTTGACCATCAGGGGCTGTTACACGAGCTAAACGATAGAATTTTCTGCGGATTGGACTAGCTATCTTTTCAGGTTCAAAATTCTCTATAAGGTCTGTTACAATGAGTGTTTTAGTTGATTTATGATAAAACACGACCTCTTCGATGACAGAACTTCCCTTAAAAATAAGCTGATCAATCTCATCAGACCATAGGTCAGGAGCCTTATCTGTTAAGGCAGCATCAAATTCCACCTTGACATTCTGACTTTTCGCTCTTTCTTCAACTCCTGGACTAGACCATGCTTGCGCATGAGGATATCTTTTTCTCCAATCTGCAATATAGGCGTAGTGAATCTTATTTGGTGAAATCAGGTAAGCGACTCTGCCCAAAGCGTCCAGTTCAGTAAAGAGTTTCTCGTTTGGCGCAATAGGAGAATGAAGCCAAAGTTTGCCATCATTTAACTTAATCACCGTCATGCGTGTCTGAAAAGGAAGTTTGAAGATCTTCATATCCATTTGAATCAAATCACCATCCACTATCCAGATATTTTGATCAACTTCCTTTAGTGTATACAATGGTTCATAAAGAGAAAGTTCTGGCCTTAACATCGTTAACTATTCCTTCGTTTTTACTGCCTCTATTATAGCAAAAAGTGGCTTTCTAAACCACTTTTTACAGTTTATCTAAATAATCCAGCAAGTCTTGGTAAGAATGGACTTCGTAAGTCGGCTGGGCTTGTGTGGGATTTTCGAGGTAATGAGGATTATACCAAATCGTGTCAATCCCCGCGTTATTGCCACCTTGAATGTCGGCGGTTAGAGAATCTCCAACCATCAGCGTCTTTTCTTTGCTAAAGCCAGCAATCTGCTGACCGATTTTTTCATAAAATAGAGCATCAGGTTTTTGTGTTTGCAGCTGTTCAGAGATAAAAACTTGATTGAAATAAGGTGCCAGACCCGATTGAGCCAAGCGCCCTGTCTGAATGGCAGTAATTCCATTTGTCGCAGCATACAAGTCATAATCACGTTCAATGAGGCTATCCAAGAGCTCATGCGCACCTGAAAGTGTTTGTCCCTGTTGGGCTAGGTAAAATTGGTAACGTTGGGCTAGAAAACTACCGTCTTTTTCCTGTCCAAAATGGGCAAATAAACGAGAAAAGCGCGTGTTAACCAGCTCTTGTTTACTAATTTTCTTTTGCTCCAAATCCTTCCAGAGAGCCTTGTTCATAGGAACGTAATAATCTTTATAAGACTGAATATCTGTAACTCCTTCTTCTTTTAGAAGTTGGGTCAAAGCCACATCCTCAGCAGCATCAAAATCAAGAAGAGTGTGGTCAAGGTCAAAAAGTAGAAATTTGTAGGACAATTTGGTGTTTTCCTTTCTAGGTACTTAATAGATTAGTTTATTTCTTCTTTTTCTTAGTTTTATTCATCAACATACCAACTACAACTGGAGTAACCACACTTCCAACTTGTCCAACAACTTTAAGTATCTTTTTTGCTTCATCTATTTTTTTGTTTCTACACGATTCGCACTTATTGTGCTTATAACTTGATGGTAAATCCCTAGTACATATCTTGCATTTTTTTATTTCTTTCATTCTACCACCTCTGTCTCAATAGAATCTAGTTTATTTGGCAATTTCATTATAGAAGTTTCAATTTTTGGCAATTCTTTTGTCCAGTAATTTGTAGGAGAAGGATCAAGTAGATCAAGTCTCTCTACTAATTCTTGAGAACTGAGATAAGTTTCGTTAATAAATTTCCCAAAGTAATCCAAACTTTTTTGAGCAGCTTTTTTCTCGCCCAACTCATCATAAGCTATTGCTGCTGATAGTGAAACGATATTTACGGCTGCTAATCCATCTCTAATCTCATTCATACGAGCTTCAATTTTATCTGGTTTATCCCCTTTTAATAACTTCCCCCAAGTAGAATCTGGTTGTTCTTTAATAAAATTTACATTAGATTTTTGACTAAGCATTAGAAGGTTTCGACTATCTTCTGCATCTGAAATAACTTGCAGTAACATCATTGTTCTAATGTTTGGATCTGATATCTCTCTAGCCTGCAAGAGTTTCTGTTGACAACTATAGGCTATGGCAAGTCTATCTGACTCCTGTCCTTTTCTGACGTCTTCAATAGCATATTGTACATTTTGAATCTCCTCTGCAATCTGAGCCATTTGAATTTGTGACGAATAATCAGCTAACGCTTTATTTAATTCTGGTGTCAATTTAACAGATTTCAATGGTACATTTCCAATGACTTTATTAGTATTAGTATCTACTAATACCGCCAAGAGAGAGCCATCTTTCTTTGTCATTAATTTTAGCACTCCTTGAGCAATTTGTTCCCGTTGTTCTGGAGAAAGAATTGCCTGAAAAACCTCTTCAGGTATACTAGATTGGACAACATGGATAAAGGCTGGAGCAGAATATAACATTTTTTCTACTTCAGATAAGATTTTATTTGCATTTTTGGCTAAAGGTTGGGCTATTTCTGGTAACTTATTAAAAAACGTTGAGGGTTTTAGTTCATAACCGTCAATATCAAGAATATCAAAGTCATCTTCGCCAAAAAATAAAACTTCATCCATAAATTACTACCTCATTATGTTTAAATTGTTAGAAATATTATACCATATTAAGCAAAATTATGATTTTGATTTTTCTTTAATATTATCTATCAAATCATTTTTACTGGAATCTAACATAAAAAAACACTCTCCTATCCAATTGACAGCCCAAATCTTTTAGAATAGAACAATCCTAACTATCGAATACCCTAACTTCATAAATATATATGTAATTTTAGACCTAGAATTCCTATAAAGTAAATGTTTTTACACTCTTCTAAACCATTGATTGCTTTAAATCTAAATTTTTGAAGGATTCTAAAGCTAGAATAGTCCCATCACAATCAGTTTTGAATTATTATACTCAATGAAAATCAAAGAGCAAACTAGGAAACTAGCCGCAGGCTGTACTTGAGTACGGCAAGGCGACGTTGACGTGGTTTGAATTTGATTTTCGAAGAGTATTAACAATTTAGAAACGCTATGATTCCACTCCTTTTACATTAAAAAGGAACTGCGCAAGCAATCCCTTTCTGATTTTGAAATTATTTACTTAAACTTTGATAGTAGTGATAATCAATAACCCACCTATAAAAAGAGTTATAGTAAATTCCTTATTTATTGATTTCAAGTTCCGCCAACTGTGTTTGAATAACCGACAGTTCTGCCCCAGTCTGAAGAAGAGCAGCTGCAGTATAGGCACCTTCTACAATTGGAACCCTATTGATGATGATACTTTTATCACTGAAATCAGCCACCATTTCTAAGTTCATTTTAGCAGAACCTAGGTCAAAAAAAGCTAATAAAGTATCTGCTGGATTTTCGGAAACAACCCTATCTACTTGATCAAAACTCGTTCCAATTCCTCCATCTTCGGTTCCTCCTACATAAGTAATCGGAATATCTTTAGCTACTTCACTAATCAGTTCAACGACACCTTGTGCAATGTGTTTAGAATGTGAAACGATAACAAGACCAATACTTCCCATTAAACCACCCCAGTTTCTAAAAGAGCAGTAAAGAGTAATCCTGATGAAAATGATCCAGGATCAATATGTCCAAGAGAACGTTCTCCTACATAAGATGCCCTTCCTTTAGTTGCAAGTAAATCTTTGGTAGCATTCACTAGCTTATCAATAACCTCTTGAGTCAATTGGCCTGCAGACAAAGCAGCAATAACAGGAGTCCAAACATCAACCATTGTCTTTTCTCCAACTTCTGCTTTCCCACGTTTGACAATCATATCCAAACCGCTTTGTAAGATTTCCTCTATTTTCGAATTTGAATCAGCCTTGGCCATGCCCATAAAAGCAGAGCCATACAAGGGACCAGAAGCACCGCCTACCTTGCTCAGTAATTGCATTGAGACAAGTTTAAACACATCACTGCTTGTTTCAAATTGCTTTCCTTCTAAGTTTTCCATAACTGCAGCCATTCCACGCGCCATATTTCCACCGTGGTCTCCATCTCCTATAGGGGTGTCTAGCTCACTAAGGTAATCTTTCTGTTCTTGAATCTTTTCATTAAAAAGCTTCATCCATTCAAGAGCTTGTTCAACATTCATGCGACATATCCTCCTTGAGTTTTACCAAGCTGGGGTAGTAACAGGTGTATTTAGAGCATCCAACCACTCATCATCTGCCAATCGAATCAATGTTAATGATAATCCAGCCATATCGATTGATGTCATATAGTTTCCAATTTTCTTAAATGCCAACTCAACACCTTTTTCATGGAGTAATTTAGCCACATCATTTGCAAATACGTATTGCTCCATAAGAGGAGTGCTTCCTAAACCATTGATGAGAAGGCCATAGCGTTCTCCAGCTTTAAGTTGGAAACCTTCAGATAACTTTTCAACCAATTCTGAGGCCAATTGTGCTGAGGGTTGCATCTTCTCTTTCTTATATCCCGGTTCACCGTGGATACCAACTCCGTATTCAAATTCATCATCTTCTAGAACAAAACCTGGTTTGCCAACTTCTGGAACAGTAGCGCCAGATAGAGCTAAGCCAATTGTTTTAATTTCTAAGACAAGTTTGTCGGCCAAGTCCTTCATTTCAGATAATGTTTTACCAGAACGAGCCGCATCACCCAAAATTTTATGGACTAATATAGTACCTGCGACACCTCGACGACCTTGGGTATAGAGACTATTTTCAACCGCAATATCATCATCAACCACAACGCTTGCTACATCAATACCTTCCATTTCAGCAAGTTCTTGTGCAATTTCAAAGTTCATGATGTCCCCAGAATAGTTCTTGATGACCATGAAAACTCCAGCACCTTCATCAGCCGCCTTTATGGCTTCTAAAATTTGGTCCGGAGTAGGTGAAGTGAAGACTGCTCCACAAATGGCAGCAGACAACATTCCATCTCCTACAAATCCAGCATGACTTGGTTCATGTCCTGAACCTCCACCTGAAATGAGTCCAACTTTTCCTGTCTTTTCTGCCTTTCTAACGATGACATCAAAACCATCTAAACGTTCTACCAAGTCATCATGCATGAATGACAATCCTTGCAACATTTCATCAACAACTTGTGTCGGTTCATTTATAATTTTTTTCATGAGAAACTCCTTTCGGCATGTATCTTTGTTTTCGCTTTCATTATATATTTTTTATTGCTAGATGATAAGGGACAGATTCTATTATTTGTCCCCTTTTAAACCCATTTAAAACATTTTTTTGGTAAAATGAAGGAAGTAACAGAAAGGCTTCCTATGGCATCATCACTTATTACAAAAAAACGGATTGCCAAGGCATTTAGAGACCTATTAGCTACTAGAGAATTTGATAAAATCTCTATTGTAGATATCATGGAATCAGCTGGCATTCGTAGACAGACCTTTTACAATCACTTTCTTGACAAATATGAACTGCTAGACTGGATATTTGAAAATGACTTAACCGAGTATATCACCAATAACTTGGACTTCATTTCAGGCCAAAAACTATTACAAGAATTATTTTTTTATTTCGAACAAGAGCGTGACTTTTATATTCAACTTTTTGATATTCAAGGGCAAAATAACTTCTATGACCAATTTATCAGCTACTGTCGCTTGCTTGTATCAAAAATTTTAAGAGAATACGGTCAGATTGATATCGATTCATCTGCTTATACTTGCTTTTTGTTAGACTATCATTCACATGCTCTAGCAGAGATCGTGAAGGCTTACGTCAATAAAAAAAGTCCAGTTCCACAACCAGACTTTCTAATCATGACAATTATTGGAAAGAGACCACAATGACATTTATTTCAAATCATAAACAGAAAATTATTTCAAGTTACATTTCGGCAACTGTCAGCAGTCATCCTGAATTAGAAAAACACCCTACCTTACCATTAGTCTATCAAAAAAATCGCAATCCTTATCAGGTTCCAATATTGTCGGGTGGAGGTTCCGGTCACGAACCTGCGCATATTGGATATGTGGGAGAAGGAATGCTTACCGCTGCTATCTATGGCCAATTATTTACTCCTCCTACAAGAACTGAAATCTTAGAGTCCATTCGTTTTTTAAACAATGGTCACGGTGTCTTCATCATTGTAAAAAATTTCGAAGCAGACATCAAAGAATTTAGCTGGGCCATTAATACTGCTAGACAAGAAGGAATTAAGGTCGGCTATAGTCTAGCACACGACGATATTTCTATTGAACCTCACAATAGATTTCAAATTAGAGGAAGAGGGCTTGCAGGGACTATTTTACTTCATAAAGTTCTAGGATATGCAGCTCAAAATGGTGCCGACATCGAGCAACTAACTGATTTAGGTCATCAACTTGCTCCCGAAATCGCAACAATTGGCTTTGCAACGAAAGCTGCTAGTCTCCCCCAAGCCACCCTCCCACTATTTAACTTGGAAGAAGGAAATATTTCTTATGGTATTGGGATACATGGCGAAGAAGGATATCGTATCGTCCCATTCCAATCATCGGAAATCCTTGCAAATGAAATTATAAGTAAATTAAGATTGCACTATCATTGGAAAAAGGGTGATCAATTTATATTGCTTGTAAATAATCTAGGCACTACCAGCAACTTAGAAATGGGCATATTTATCAATGATATCCTTCAACTCTTAGAAATTGAAGGAGTCACTATTACTTTTATAAAATCAGGAACATTTATGACCAGCCTAGATATGGCAGGTATATCCGTAACTCTTTGCCCCGTAAAAAATAAACAGTGGTTAGAAGCGCTCAATGCTCCAACGACAGCTTTTGCATGGTAATTTGCTTGTATAACTCAAAAGGGCTACATCACTTGATAGCCCTTTGCTTTTATCTTACTTTTAAAAGAACTCATTCTTTCTATTTCAAATAGTCCATCTATCCTTTACAATTCTTCCGATGAGCTTTGAGTTTTTTCAGAGCCCAATCATAGTGGCTTGACGTGCTACTAGCAAAGTAGGAACCTAGACTTGTTCCACCGGTCCACTTATAGACACCTTTGGTAAAGAGTTCGTCATTGCTAAAAACTTCTATCAACTCTAAAACCTTCCTATGTGATTGTTCTAGGAGTCTAGTCGCTTCTTCTAAGGAGGTTTTCTGGTGCTTCTTCCAAAAAGCGACATTCATTTCTCCATAAGTTTTCCAATTATAAGGTTCAGGGAGAAAAGGTCTTTCGTGATCTTTTTGATTAGAATGAACCCAAGTCAAAAGTAACTGCTGCCATTCATAAAGATGGATCAAGACATCCCGTAGATTTTTATCCCTTTTCCAGTGGGCTTCTTTTTTCTTTCGGTCTCTTGAAAAATCAAATGGAGTCTGTAGCTCATCTTCACTTAGTTGGGAGATGAAACGATTGAGCTTTTCATAATTTTCCTTAGAGGCCAGCATTAGCTCCTCTTTTGTTTTCGGTCTAGGCACAGGAGTACTCCCTTCATATCTCTAGTTATTATTAGAGATTTTTTATCCTTTAAATCTCTATAACTTATCCTTTAATTTCTCAACAAAGAGATAGGCTGCTGGACAGGTCAAAGTATTCTTAATCGTCAAATGGTTGATTTGATGAATTTTTTTACGGTCCGTATGGGGAAATTCACGACAGGCCTTTGGACGAACTTCATAGATGGAACAGAGATTATCTCCTCCTAAAAAGGGACAAGGCATGGATTTAAAAACCTTATCACCATCTTCATCTACCTGCAGAAACTCCGCTTCAAAAGCTGGTAATTTCATCTTAAAATACTTGGCGATTCGTGTAATATCCGCTTCTTTAAAGTCCGGTCCCAATGTCTTACAACAATTGGCACAGGCCGTGCAATCAATTTCCTCAAAGACTTCTTGGTGAATCTGCTGGGCTATCTTGTCTAGGTTTTTAGGAGGTTTTTTCTTTAGATTGGCTAAAACTTTACGGTGTTCCTTCTGCTTTTGCATGGCTAGCTGGTGGTAGTACTCAATATCAATTTCTTTAGACATGATTTCTCTCTTATTCTATTTGCTTCTCCTATTATATCATGCCTCTTCATCATTGAAAAGTGGACTTTACAAGACTATACTATTCCCGAATGTATCAAAAAACCTTGCAACTAGGTTACAAGGTTAATGAAATTAATCAAAGTTAACGTATTCTTTTTGAAGTTCAAGGACTTCTTCCATTGTTGAACACTCTGTAAGGGCACGGTTAGCGTACTCTTCCATCTTAGCAGTATCCAATTTCTTCATCAAGCTACGTGTACGAAGTACAGATGTTGCTGACATAGAGAACTCATCCAAGCCCATTCCGACAAGAAGTGGAACAGCTTTTTGGTCACCAGCCATCTCACCACACATACCAGCCCATTTACCTTCAGCGTGAGCTGCCTTGATAACATTGTTGATCAAGCGAAGGATTGATGGGTTATATGGTTGGTAAAGGTATGAAACTTGTTCGTTCATACGGTCTGCTGCCATTGAGTATTGGATCAAGTCGTTTGTACCAATTGACATGAAGTCTACTTCTTTAGCAAATTGGTCTGCAAGCATCGCTGCTGCAGGGATTTCAATCATGATACCAACTTGGATGTCATCCGCAACTGCAACACCTTCAGCAAGAAGGTTTGCTTTTTCTTCTTCATAAACTGCTTTAGCTGCACGGAATTCTTTCAAGAGGGCAACCATTGGGAACATGATACGCAATTGACCATGAACAGAAGCACGAAGAAGGGCACGGATTTGTGTACGGAACATTGCATCTCCAGTTTCAGAAATAGAGATACGAAGGGCACGGAATCCAAGGAATGGGTTCATTTCATGTGGCATATCGAAGTAAGGAAGTTCCTTATCTCCACCGATATCCATTGTACGAACAACTACTGGTTTACCATTCATTCCCTCAAGTACAGCCTTGTATGCTTCATACTGCTCATCTTCAGTTGGGAAGTCTTGAGAATCCATGTACAAGAACTCTGTACGGTAAAGTCCAACCGCTTCTGCACCGTTGTTGTTAACACCTTCCACGTCTTTTGGAGTACCGATGTTAGCAGCCAACTCGAAGTGTTTACCGTCAGCAGTCACTGTTTGAGCATCTTTCAAAAGTGCCCATTCAGCTTTTTGTTTAGCATAAGCTTCACCAGCTGCTTTAAATTCTGCCGCTTGTTCATCTGTTGGGTTGATAATCACTTCACCAGTAATTCCGTTAACGGCAAGGATATCACCGTCTTTCACCACTTCAGTGATGTTATTTGTTCCCAATACAGCTGCAATTTCAAGTGTACGTGCCATGATAGCTGAGTGGCTTGTACGTCCACCGATATTTGTTACAAAAGCTTTTACAAAGTTTTTGTCCAATTGAGCTGTATCAGATGGTGTCAAGTCATGCGCAATCACGATTACTTCTTCATTGATAGAAGCTGGGTTTGGCAATTTCTTACCAAGAAGATTTGCCAATACACGTTTTGTCACGTCGCGGATATCCGCTGCACGTTCTTGCATATATGGGTTGTCTTCCATACCTTCAAAGATAGTGATGAACATGTCAGTCACTTCTTTAAGACCTGCTTCAGCATTGACTTTCTTAGCACGGATTGTTTCTTTAATCTGACCAATCAATTCTGGGTCAGCAAGAACCATCAAATGAGCGTCAAAAACTTGAGCCGCTTCTTCACCAAGCGTACCTACAGCTTTCTCACGGATAAGAGAAAGCTCGTTTTGAGAAGCTTCAAGAGCTACATCCAAACGAGCCTCTTCTGCGTTTGTATCTTCGACTGAAACAGTCTCGAATGACAAATCCGGTTGAACGAGTAGATATGCTTTTGCAACTGCAACACCATCAGATGCTGCGATTCCTTTAAGCATTTCTGTCATTTTCCTTATGCCAATCCTTCTTTTTCCATTGTTTCTGAGATTGCAGCGATAGCGTCATCTGCATCTGCACCTTCAGCTGAGATAGTTACATCAGCACCTTGGCCAACACCAAGACTCATAACACCCATGATTGATTTAAGGTTAACTGATTTACCTTTGTACTCAAGAGTGATATCTGAAGCAAATTTGCTTGCAGTTTGTACCAACAATGTTGCTGGACGTGCGTGAATACCTGTTTCTGCCACTACGTGGAAATCTTTAGAAGCCATAGTTTGACTCTCCTTTTGTTCTTTCTTTTTTGAGTTATATGTGATAACCCTTACAATTTGGTATTATACCATCTTCTAGGATTTTTTTCAAGCATTTTATGGGATTTATTCGATTTCCTTTCAGATAACTTGCTGAAAATCTTCTATTCTAGATAACAAAACACAGGATATAGTTTTCCAAAAAACTACTTCTAGGATAATTATCACTATTTCATAAAACAAACACTACATATTGTGTTTTGCAACCTTTAGTAGAAAAATAGACCACTATATTTAGTTTCAAATCATTGACAAAAATTTATTTTCTGATATACTAAGAAAGTAATCTATTTTGAAAGAGGAGTTACACAATGGTAACCGTTTATTCTAAAAACAACTGTGTCCAATGTAAGATGACTAAACGTTTCTTGGACAGTAATAATGTCGCTTATCGTGAAATCAATCTTGATGAGCAACCTGAGTACATCGATCAAGTTAAAGAGCTCGGTTTCAGCGCAGCTCCTGTGATCCAAACACCAACTGAAGTCTTTTCAGGTTTCCAACCAGGAAAACTGAAACAATTAGCATAATCTTAGTACATCATCCAGAAGAAACTGCTTCTAGGGCTAACTTAGAAGCCTTTCTTTTGTAATTAGATAAGGGAAATTTTATGGGATTAAAACATCTTGAAGACGTGACTTACTTCCGTCTCAATAACGAAATCAACCGTCCTGTCAATGGACAAATCATGCTTCATAAAGATAAGGAAGCCTTGGATGCCTTCTTTAAAGAAAATGTAGTTCCAAACACTATGGTTTTTGATTCAATCAAAGATAAAATCAACTACCTCATTGAACACAACTACATCGAAACAGCCTTTATCAAGAAATACCGTCCAGAGTTTTTGGAAGAATTGTCTCAATTTATCAAAGACCAAAACTTCCAATTCAAGTCTTTCATGGCAGCTTATAAATTTTACAATCAATATGCTTTGAAAACTAACGACGGTGAATATTATCTTGAAAGCATGGAAGACCGCGTCTTCTTTAACGCCCTTTATTTCGCTGATGGGAATGAAGCTATTGCCATCGATATTGCCAATGAAATCATCCACCAACGCTACCAACCTGCTACTCCTTCCTTCTTGAATGCTGGACGTGCTCGCCGTGGGGAGTTAGTATCTTGCTTCCTAATCCAAGTAACTGATGATATGAACTCTATCGGACGTTCTATCAACTCAGCTCTTCAACTTTCACGTATCGGTGGTGGTGTGGGAATTTCCCTCAGCAACCTTCGTGAAGCTGGTGCACCTATCAAAGGCTATGAAGGAGCCGCTTCTGGTGTCGTTCCTGTTATGAAGCTTTTCGAAGATAGCTTCTCTTACTCCAACCAATTGGGGCAACGTCAAGGTGCCGGTGTTGTCTACCTCAACGTCTTCCACCCAGATATTATCGCCTTCCTTTCAACTAAGAAAGAAAACGCCGATGAAAAAGTTCGTGTAAAGACCCTTTCACTTGGTGTTGTAGTACCCGATAAATTCTACGAATTAGCACGTAAAAATGAAGAAATGTACCTCTTCAGCCCATACTCTGTAGAACTTGAATACGGTGTGCCATTTAACTACATCGACATCACTGAAAAATACGATGAATTGGTCGCAAATCCAAACATCCGCAAAACAAAAATCAAAGCGCGTGATTTGGAAACTGAAATCTCTAAATTGCAACAAGAGTCTGGTTACCCTTATGTCGTCAACATTGATACGGCTAACCGTGCAAATCCTGTTGATGGTAAGATTATCATGAGTAACTTGTGTTCTGAGATTCTTCAAGTTCAAGAACCAAGCTTGATCAACGATGCTCAAGAATTCCTTCAAATGGGAACGGACGTTTCATGTAACCTTGGTTCAACCAACGTGGTTAACATGATGACTTCACCTGACTTTGGTCGTTCTATCCGTGCTATGGTTCGTGCCCTTACTTTCGTTACAGATAGTTCACACATCGTAGCTGTGCCTACCATCGACCACGGAAATAGCCAAGCTCATACCTTTGGTCTTGGTGCCATGGGACTTCACAGTTACCTTGCCCAACAATTGATTGAATATGGGGCACCTGAGTCTGTTGAGTTTACTAGCATCTACTTTATGCTTATGAACTACTGGACTTTAGTTGAGTCAAACAATATTGCGCGTGAACGTGGCATCACCTTCCACAACTTTGAAAAATCAGACTATGCTAACGGAAGCTACTTTGACAAGTATATTACAGGCGAGTTTGTTCCAAAATCAGAACGTGTTAAAGAACTCTTCAAAGATGTCTTTATCCCAAGTGCTGCTGACTGGGCTGAACTTCGCGACAAGGTTCAAGCAGGTGGTCTTTACCACCAAAACCGCCTTGCTGTAGCGCCAAATGGTTCTATCAGTTACATCAATGACGTTTCGGCTTCTATCCACCCGATTACGCAACGTATCGAAGAACGACAAGAAAAGAAAATCGGTAAAATCTACTATCCTGCTGCTGGCTTGTCAACAGAAACCATTCCTTACTACACTTCTGCCTACGACATGGATATGCGTAAAGTGATTGATGTCTATGCTGCTGCAACTGAGCATGTGGACCAAGGACTTTCACTCACACTCTTCATGCGTAGTGACATTCCAAAAGGTCTTTACGAATGGAAGAAGGAAAATAAACAAACGACACGTGACTTGTCTATCCTTCGTAACTATGCCTTTAACAAGGGAATCAAGTCTATCTACTACGTCCGTACCTTTACAGATGATGGTGGAGAAGTCGGTGCTAACCAATGTGAAAGCTGTGTGATTTAATCTTTGCTTGAGGAAACTACATTTTCTCAGATAAGTATTCATTCACCGTGCTAAACTAAACTGGAATAAGCATCTATACTATGGAAAAACAAAAAAGTCGGGCTTCCGACTTTTTGTGCGATACTCCTCTAGAATTATGATAAAATAGAAGTAATTGTGAGTTCGCAATACTAAACACAGAAAGAGATTTCAAAATGGAAACTTACTACAAAGCCATTAACTGGAATGCCATCGAAGATGTCATCGACAAATCAACTTGGGAAAAACTGACGGAGCAATTCTGGCTCGATACACGTATTCCCTTGTCAAATGACTTGGATGACTGGAGAAAGCTATCAAATGTAGAAAAAGACTTGGTTGGGAAAGTCTTTGGTGGTTTAACACTTCTCGATACTATGCAATCTGAAACTGGGGTTCAAGCCCTTCGCGCGGACATCCGTACACCCCATGAGGAAGCTGTTTTCAATAACATCCAATTTATGGAATCTGTCCACGCTAAATCTTACTCATCAATCTTTTCTACCTTGAATACTAAGGCTGAGATTGAAGAAATTTTCGAATGGACCAATACCAATCCTTACCTACAAAAGAAGGCTGAGATTGTCAACGAAATCTACCTAAACGGTAGCCCACTTGAAAAGAAAGTTGCCAGTGTCTTCCTCGAAACCTTCCTCTTCTACTCTGGTTTCTTCACTCCTCTCTACTATCTCGGTAACAACAAGCTAGCCAACGTTGCGGAAATCATCAAACTGATTATTCGTGATGAGTCTGTTCACGGAACCTACATTGGTTATAAATTCCAACTCGGTTTCAATGAATTGCCTGAAGAAGAACAAGAAAAACTCAAAGAATGGATGTACGACCTGCTCTACACTCTTTATGAAAATGAAGAAGGCTACACAGAAAGCCTCTATGACGGTGTTGGTTGGACGGAAGAAGTCAAGACCTTCCTTCGCTACAATGCTAACAAAGCACTCATGAACCTGGGACAAGATCCACTCTTCCCAGATTCAGCAGATGATGTCAACCCAATCGTCATGAACGGTATTTCAACAGGAACTTCCAACCACGACTTCTTCTCTCAAGTCGGAAATGGTTACCTTCTTGGTGAAGTTGAAGCCATGCAAGACGATGACTACAACTACGGTTTGGACTAATCCAATTATCCCAGAACTGATAACAAATATCATGGCTTGTTTAAAACAACCATGATATTTTTGTTTTTGTTTTCTTTTGTTTTTTAAATTGATTGATTGAATACTTTATGATAAAATAGTAATAGAAATAGAGGTGATAACGATGTTAAAGCAAGAAAAACTAGATAATATTCTAGAAACGGTAAATACAAAGGGAACTATTACTGTAAAAGAAATCATGACTCGCTTGGATGTGTCAGATATGACTGCTAGACGCTACTTGCAAGAGTTGGCAGACAAGGATCTACTTGTTCGAGTACACGGGGGAGCTGAGAAAATTCGCACAGGTTCTATTTTAAATAATGAACGTTCCAATATTGAAAAACAAAGCTTACAGATTGCAGAAAAACAAGAAATTAGCCGTTTTGCAGGCCATTTAATTGATGAGGGTGAAACTATTTTTATCGGCCCTGGTACGACCTTAGAATCTTTTGCCCGTGAACTTCCAATTGATAATATTCGTGTTGTAACAAACAGTTTACCAGTCTTTCTCATCTTAAACGAACGAAAACTAACAGATTTGATTTTAATCGGTGGAAACTACCGCTCTATCACTGGAGCCTTTGTGGGAACACTAACCTTTCAAAACTTGGCCAATTTACAATTTTCTAAAGCTTTCGTTAGCTGTAATGGTATTCAGGACAATGCAATTGCGACCTTTAGTGAAGAGGAAGGTGAATCTCAACGCATCGCCCTCAATAATTCCAATAAAAAATACTTACTAGCTGACCATAGTAAGTTCAATAAATTTGATTTCTATACCTTCTACAATATCTCTGATATTGATACCATCGTTTCAGATTCTAAACTGAGCAAAGAAACGTTTGAACAACTTTCAAAACAAACAAAAATTATTCTTTCTAAACCATAAAACTGAGGATTGATAAAATATAAAATGCGTCATATCAAGAAAATAAGAATCTTGATATGACGCATTTTTTGATGAGGATTTTTACAAAGAGTTTCCTAGATTCTTTATGATTGTTGAAACGGCATAAAATCTGAATCAAAGGAGATATTATCCCATTCTTCAGGATTGATAAAATTTAAAAAGATATTTTTAAATTCTTCCAGCTCATAATCTGAATGACAAATCCATTCTTTACCAGTCGAGACATACCATTTTCCGAGACTTTTCAATTCTTCATTCGTCAAACACGGTGTTTGAGAGCATTTTTCGAAATTGATAATATAAACTTTTTCATAAATAGATTGGATTAAATCTTTGAACATCTTTTGCCTCACTAAAATTCTATATTTAATTACTCATTCTACTAGTCTATAATCTGACTTTCTGCTACTTTCTTGTACCAGTGAGCTGATTTCTTAGGATAACGTTCTTGAGTTTCAAAGTCTACATAGAAGAGACCGTAACGTTTTTCATAACCGTTTGACCATGAGAAGACGTCCATCAATGACCAGATGAAGTATCCTTTGACGTTTGCACCATCAGCAATCGCATCAGATAAGACCTCTAAGTGTTGTTTGACATAATCAATACGGCCATCATCATAAACAGTATTGTCTACAAACTCATCTTTATAACCAAGTCCATTTTCAGTGATGTAAATCTTCTTATAGTTCGGATAATCTTTCTTCACGCGCATGATTTGGTCATACAAACCTTGAGGGTAGATAATCCAATCCCAATCCGTACGTGGTACATAGTCAGGAGCTACACGACGACCAACACCTTTGATTTGGTATTTAGAGCTTCCTTTCTCACCCTTACCATTATGGATAATTTCAGTTTCTCCATCAAAGGCTTCCATCCAGTCACTCATATAATAGTTGATGCCTAGAAAATCATTCAAGTCTTTCGCAGCTTCTAATGCTGTGAAATCTTCTTCACGAAGATCCAAGCTACCACCATTGACTGATAAGATATGGTTGACGCCTTCCATCGTTTCAGCTGAATAGTGACCTAGATAAGTTGCATCCAAGATAAATTTATTGTGGATGATATCTTCCAACTCAGCTGCACGAACATCTGCTGGATTTTTAGGATCTAAAGGATACTTGGTTGGCAGTGCGTGAACAACACCAATTTCACCTTTATAACCTTTATCTTTATATAGCTTAACTGCACGCGCATGAGAAACCATCATATTGTGGTGCGATTGGAAAACTTTGGCAAGGTCGTACTGAATACCTGGAGGGAATTTTCCAACCAAGTATTGACCATCACCAATTGGCCCAATTTCATTAAAGGTTGTCCAATAGTTTACTTCTGGGAATTCTTCAAAACAGAAGGCAGCGTAGTCTACAAAGTGTTCAATATTTTCACGGTTTAAGAAGTCTCCATTTGAGTGGAGAGCTTCTGGCGTATCAAAGTGATGAAGAGTTACAAAAGGCTCAACATGACGTTTGTGACACTCTGCAAATAGATTATGATAAAATTCAACACCTTTAGCATTTACTTGGCCGTAACCAGTCGGGAAAATACGTGACCAGGCAATAGAAATTCGAATACCATTGACACCATACTCTTCTGCTAGCTTGAGGTCAACTGGGTATCGATTGTAAAAATCACTGGCTGGTTCGGCAGTGTACCAGTAGTTATCTTCAAGATACTTATCCCACGCAACTGGTCCTTTACCATCAGTATGTGTAGCACCTTCTGCTTGATAGGCAGCTGTTGCGCCACCGAAAATAAAGTCTTTTGGTAATGTTTTTGTCATTTTTTTCACCTATTTCTTGATTTAAATAAAGTAAAAGTGAGAGGAGAGGAGTCAGTGAGCCATCCTTCTCCATCTCACTTCTTGTACCAAGTCACCGAATTGTAACATGAGGAGGTAAAAACGATAGCTTTTTACCGACGAATTAACAAGGCGATTAGGAAATTCGCCATAGCGATTTCCGTAATGAGAGGAGACTGTTTCACAGTCCCTATCGTTAATCGAATTGAGCTTGTACGAATGCAAGAGCACCTTTTCCATCACGAGTTAATTTGATGTATTGAGCTCCCTCTGTTTTCGCAAGTTTAATATCGAGTTTATCGGTTTCTGCTTTCATATCTTCAAAGTTTGAAGCAACTTGAGGGGCAAGGATAACTAAATCAAACTCTGGCAACATTTCACGGTGAGCACCATAGCCACCTGCTGCTGCTTTCACAGGAACATTGTATTCTGCAGCTGCCTTATTCAAAGCATTCGCAAGAAGTCCACTTGTACCTCCACCTGCACAGAGAACGAGGACATTTGTTTCTTCAGTGATTGTATTTTGAGCTGCTTCAACACCCGCTTTTTCAAGAATAGCATCCGCTTTTGCAGTGTTGAAGTTTGCAGCAACTTTTTCTTTCAATTCATCATTAGACTTACCTGAACGTTCTTCTTCAAGAATTTGTTCATTATAGACTTTAAGGAATGGATAGTAAATGACTACATCAACCACGATTAGAAGGGCAGCAAGAATGAATGATAGAACTTGGAAGTTAGTACCAAGAACTAGACCTAGTGGAGCTGGGGTTGTCCATGGTAGATTAGCAGTAAATGAATTCATTCCAAGAGTTTCAATGAAGAATTTAAAGATCCAAACGTTTGCGATAGGAGCAAAAATAAATGGAATGAAGAAGATTGGATTCAATACAAGCGGTGCACCAAACAAGATTGGTTCATTTACACCAAAGAATGTTGGAACTACTGAAGCACGACCGATGGCACGGTTACGTTTTGATTTTGTTAACCACATGAACATGAATGGAACAACCAGTGTCGCACCAGTACCACCCATGGTAACGATAAACATTTGTGTACCAGAAGTAAGAATCTTGTCAGCGTGCATACCTTGTTGGAGAAGGTTCAAGTTGACTTCGGCATTTGCATAGGTAATAGCTGCGATAGCAGGTTCAACAATAGATGGACCATGGATACCAACAAACCAGAAGAAGGCAAAGGCACCAAATATAATGGTAATACCAAGATAGCCATCAGCTGCAGAGAATAATGGTGCAAAGAATTTACCGATTGATTCAGCTACGCTTGCACCAACAAAGTGACGAGCTAGTAAATCAAGAGCATAAAGTGAAACAACTGATAGAGTGAATGGAATCACATCTTTAAAGACTTGTGAGATATTTGGCGGAACTTCGTCAGGCATACGAATAGTGACGTTGTTCTTAACACAAACCTTATAGATTGCTACAGTAACAAAGGCAGCAAGGAAGGCTGAAAGCAAACCTTTTGTCCCCAAGAATCCAGTAGCTAGACCATTTTCGATAGGATCAGCTGCTAACATCAACAAACCAACAATCGCTGCTAACAGTGTTGACATATAGTTGATTTGATTGGTTTTCTCCATGCTACGGTTTACTGAGTCAGTCAATGACTTAGCTGTTGTACCAGCTACCAAGAGAGCCAGAATACCCATAGAATAGCTATAAGGTTTCATCAGAAAGGCTACAACTTCATCAGACCATTTAAAGCCCCATGAGTTTGGTACAAAGGCAATCAAGATAAAGATACTTGAGAAGAGAATAACAGGCATACCTGCAATGAAACCATCACGAATAGCACGAAGATAGATATTACGAGATAGTTTCTCAAAGAAAGGCTTTCCTTTCTCGATAAATGCAATTAATTTATTCATTATTTAACTCCTCTCTTGTACAGTTCAATTAAATGGTGCATCAAATCTTTTAACAAAATAGTTGTCATCAAGTGATCTTGACCGTGCATCATGGTCACACTATAAGCCAAATCTTCGCCAGCTGCTTCCTTAGTCAATAGACTTGTTTGCGCGTGGTGAGCCTCTGCGATACAGCTACCAGCTTCCTCGACTAAGCTATCTGCTTTCGCAAAATCACCAGCTTCAGCAGCTTTCAAGGCTTCCAATAGTTTTGAACGAGCATCGCCAGCATAAGCTACGATTTCAAAACCTAACAATGTTACTTCTTCTCTATTCATGATAGAATTCTCCTTATATAATTTTAAATAAATTTTATGACAATAAACGTTGGATATGTAGAACTAGATAAACTCGTTCACTCTTATACAAATCAAGACCCGTATGTTGCGTAATCACATCATAGATCTTAGAACCAATCTCAAACGCTCTGGGATAGGATTGTTTGATATGGTCTTCCATATCCAGAAGCGATTGGTTATCATCTCTAGAGCGGTCTAAATAATCCAGGAAATAATTCAAATGAATCATAAAGCGATCATAGAAATGATTATTCTCTTTGGTTCGTTGAATTGCATAGTCCTTTAGCACTTCTTCAACATTCCTGAGAATTTCTTTCCTCTTATCAATCGACTCAACTACTTGGACTTCATTCTCACCCTCAGCATTGATGAAATGATAAGCAATCCGAATAATTTCGTCCTCAGGAAAATGATCTGCTAGCTTCTGACGATAAATTCCAAAAGCCTCATTTGCAATTTGAAAAGCGACAGGATACTTGGTAGAAATATCTGGCAGATTACTATCCTTGTACCTTCCTTGTGCTAGAGCTTGGTAAGAACAGTAAATATGATCTGTCAAGGTTACGTAAAGATATTCTTGAATCGGATAATGATATTTCTTTGATAGCTTATCAATGATTTCATAGGTCACTGTGATAAAATCAAGCGGAACATCTTTGAGAAGAGCCATAAAGTTTTCCCTGGACTCTTCTGTCTTCATCCGAAAGATTTTCTCAATATGCTGTTCAGTAATCAAATCTCCCTTCCTCTTTCCAAATGTAATCCCCTTACCAATCACAATCACTTCTTCTCCTTTATCATTTCTGACAAGCGAGACATTGTGATTCATTGGATTTAGAATTCGATACATGTCAACCTCCTTTTATATCTTAAAGGTATATGAGTACAAAAAATGACCACAAATGAACTAGAAAATCAGCCGATTTCTAATTCACCTGTGATCATGCCTAATATTACTTAGTAACACTCACCTTGTATTAACTTGTGATTTAAGTATAGCACAAGTAAGTTATTTTGTAAACCTTTACATAAAACTTTTTTTAAAATTTTTTTAGATTCATGTTCCTAACCTAGGAGGACTTGCTTACACGCGTTCTTTCCATGAAGTCGCTGTAGTTTGAAGAACTTTGTTCAATTCGTCAATGTTTTCAAAACCAGTTGTGCGAAGCCATTCGCGAGCTGCTGCTTCACCATCTTTGATGTACGCTTCAACTGATCCAGCCCATGTTGCACGTCCACAAAGAACTCCGTTAAAGTTTGCACCTGATTCATGGGCAAATACAAGAGTATCTTGGAAGAGTTTAGCTGATACACCAGCACTCAAGTAGATGTATGGCAAGTTAGTTGCTTCATCTTGTGCTTTGAAGAAGGCTGCAGCTTCTTCACGTGTATATACTACTTCACCTTCAGCGAATCCTTCAACATATTTAATGTTGACAGGAACTTCTACTTTCAAGACATCAATGTTAAATCGTGGGTCTGAGAAGACTTTCATAGCACCGATCACTTTGTGTGGTTTTACTTTCGCGTATTCTACAGAACCTGCGTCAGCAATTTTTTCATCGTAAGCAAGGATTTCAAGGAAGAATGGGATATCTTCAGCCACACACTCTGAACCGATACGTTCGATGTAAGCTTGTTTTTCTTGGTTGAGTTCGTCTGAGCTATCTACATCATAGTAAAGCAAGAATTTAACTGCATCTGCACCTTCTTCTTTAATACGTTTTGCAGACCAAACATCCAAGCAGTCTGGCAAGCGTTTTGTGCTTGTTGTGTCATAACCTGTTTTTTCATAAGCAAGGAGAAGACCAGCTTTTTCATCAAGAGCTTTAGTTGCTGGAAGTCCATACTCAGGGTCAAGAAGCATAGATGATGCGTATTTAGTCAATTCATCTGCTACCAAGACTTTCAATTCTTCCATTTGAGCTACAGTTGGTTCTTCTGTTTGGTGTTGAGCCATGAGGCGTTTCAAAGCACCACGTTGGTCAAAAGCAAGAGCTGAGATGATACCATTTTCATCAGAAAGTTTTTCTAAGCGTGCACGTTTTTGTTCTGTTAAAGCCATTTTATACCTCTTTTACTATTAATTGATCATATAGAGCTTGATAGTTGGCCATGTTAACATGACCAGTCATTTTTTCTTGAGCATTGAGCATACCAAGGACATTTGCCTTGATGAGTAATTCTGCATCCGATTCTTTGTGAAGAAGTCCTGAAGAAATCCCTGCCACAGTAGAGTCTCCAGATCCAACAGGATTTACCACCTGAATTCTAGGAATATCCACCTTGTAGAAAGTGTCCCCATGTTTGGCAAAGGCACCGTTAGCACCAAGTGAAACGATAATCCATTCAATCCCTGCAAACAACGGTTCTTGAAGGACTTCTTTTAATTCATCCAAATCCTCAGAAACTTCTCTTCCTAGAAGTTGAGATAATTCCTCATTATTTGGTTTGATGACTGTTGGTTTATGTGATGATTCAAGAACTGCCTGAAGAGCTGCACCAGAGCAGTCCAAAACTACAGGTTTACCAGCTTGATTAGCAAGTTCTACCAAGCTCGCATAGTAATCAACTGGAAGACCAGCTGGCAGACTACCTGAGATGGCCACTACTTCAACTGAGTCCAAGAGTTTTTTGAAATGTTCCAAAAAGTCTTGACCTTCCTGTTCCAATACTACAGGACCTTTTTCAAGAACTTCTGTTTGGTTGTCTCCGTGGAGAATAGCGATACAGTTCCGAGTTTCTCCCTGAATAGAGAAGAAATCTTTCTTTACTTTATCATCGATATGTTCTACCAAAAACTCACCGAGTTTGCCACCAACTAAACCAGTAGCAAGAACAGAATCACCAAATTCTGAAAGGACTCGGGTAACGTTTAGTCCTTTACCACCAGCAGTTTTGGTTACATCCACCACACGATTGACAGTATCAATCTTCAACTCATCCAAAGGATAGGAAATATCAATGGATGGGTTCATTGTGACTGTTAAAATCATAGGCCACCTCTTAGTCGTGGTATTCTCCGCGATCCCATTTTTCAAGAAATTCAGTGAAGAAGTTTGCGTCTGTTTGTTGAGCATTGTGACTTTCAACGTGTTCAATTTTCGCAATCAATTTTTTGTTTTCTTCAGATGGTTTGTATTCAGCATGGATGAAAGCTTCAATGATATCACACATAAGCAATTCACCAGTAATCTTACCACCAAAACCGATAACGTTTGCATTCAATTGTTCTTTTGCATAAAGAGCTGTAGTCATATCACGAACCAAGGCAGAACGAACACCAGGAACTTTATTTACAGCGTTATTGATACCAACACCAGTACCACAGATACATACCCCAAGATCAGCTTGACCGCTAGTTACAGCTTCCCCTACTTTTTTACCAAAGATTGGGTAGTGAGTACGTGTATGGTCATATGTACCAAAGTCAATGACTTCATATCCTTTTGATTTCAAAAATTCTGAAACCGCCATTTTTTCATCTGTTACGATGTGGTCACATCCAATTGCAATTCTCATTAGTTATTCCCTCCGATTAATTATATAAATCTAATATCATTTATCCCTACTCAAGAAAAATCAAGATTAGCTTAGGAAGCGAGCTGCAAGCATAACTGAGGTTAGCTAAAGTGAGCTGACAACAGATTATCTTGATTTTTGAAGAGTATTAGCACATTTTGTTCAACATATCAACACGAATTTGGTGACGTCCACCATCGTATTTACCGTTAACAAATCCTTTAGCGATGTTTTTAGCCAATTCATCACCAACAAGTTGTGCACCCATAGTGATCATACGTGAGTTGTTGTGACCACGAGTCATATAAGCTGAACGTTCGTCAGATACTTCTGCAGCAACCATTCCTTTGATCTTAGTTGCGACCATAAATGGACCAGCTCCATAAGCATCAATCACGATACCAAGGTTTTGTTCTTCTTTGTTTACTTCTGCAGCAACAGCAAGAGTCACATCAACAAAGTCTTGACCTTCAGCTGTAACATCCACAACGTGGAAGTTTTCTTTTTCCAAGAAGTCTTTCACAACTTCTTTCAATCTCAAACCTGCAGCATCTGCACCGATAACAATAGACATATTGTATACTCCTTTTATTTTTCTAGGCTAGTAAAACCTTTTATAGTTAACAGTTTACCTACAAAAGCTTTCTAGCAGTTTATTGACAAATTGGATTGAATGAGATGAATGACACCTTATTCAAGTTTAGGAAATCAGTTTCCTAGAAATAATCTTTCTCCACGAAAGAGAATATAACAAGTGATTGTTTGTTTGTGACAAACATCATTTGTTGCTTACAAACATAATATACTCCTATTTCTTAAAAAAGTCAACAATTAATGTTTGTTTTTGTGTTTTTTTAACTAAAAAATTTCGATGTCAAAACCAATTTGATCCACTTGACCAGGTTCTAGGAGGCGAACATTCTTCTTATCTTCTAGATGATCTCCTTCTTCAAGAGATGTTGACAAGCCAGACCATGGTTCAAAAGCAATGAAAGGACCCTTATTCAAAGTTGACCAGATAATGAGATTTGGAAACTCTGCAAAGTGCACTTTCAATCCCTTATCATGTTTACGAGAACGAAGGGCAATTGTTCTAGATTGCAATTCATCTAAGGTGACTGCATCAGTGCTGAAAAGATCATAGCTGAGGTCTAATTCTTTTTGACCTTCTAGCCATGGACTTCTATCTTGAAAATCCAGCATACCTGTTTCTGGGAAAGGACGTGGAACAGAGCAAGTCTCTTCTTTCTCAAACTCTAGATAATAATCTTCATAGACTTCATCATCCAGTAGAGGACAATTAAAT
Organism: Streptococcus mitis; assembly: GCF_022137125.1. Classification (GTDB taxonomy): domain Bacteria; phylum Bacillota; class Bacilli; order Lactobacillales; family Streptococcaceae; genus Streptococcus; species Streptococcus mitis_CE. The sequence goes on from NZ_JAKNEQ010000003.1 coordinate 122,698, forward strand.
CCTGGATGTCCACCAATAAAGTAAGGCATGACCTTGCTAGTTTCTTTATTGAAAATCTTGTATTGAGTTCGTACTGTCTTGCCAGTAAGGCTATAAGTGATTTCTAGGCGGAAATAATAAGGGTAGTTCTGATAGCTATTCTCATCGTCTTCAATTGCAAAAGTTACACTATTATCTGTCTGTTCAACTAATTCAAATTCTTTCTTACGAACCAAACCATGACGAGGAATCTTTCCTTTGCTTTCTTGCCCCTTCTCATCTATATAGAGGGCTGTATCCTCTCTCAAAGAACCACAAATGGGGAAGAGAACAGGAGCTTGTCCACTCCAATAAGTGGCATCCCCTTGCCACAAATACTCCAGTCCCTCAGTATCTTTTATAGAAGAAAGAGCCCCACCAAAACTGTTAAATTCAACTCTTAATTGTTCTGATTTTAATTCAATTACCATTATTTTCTCCGATTTCTTGATAGTTTATAAAAAACTAGGCTGTCACTCCTATCAGGAAAATGACAACCTAGCTTTAACAATTTACATTTTATAGGAGCGCATTATTTTGCTTTTGCTGCGTACTCTTCGTTACGTTTGATCATTTGTTTTCTGTACCATGCAAAGATACCGATATAGAATACAAGGAAGACTACAGCACCAAGGATTGCTTTGATATCACCTGTTGTAGTGTTACCAATTGTCCAACCAAGAAGTTTTTCGATTGGTCCTTCAAGAGTTGAGTGAGTGATCAATTGAGTTTCGCTCACACCTGCTGGGAAGGCACCTACACCTTTAGCAAGTTCTGTTGCAAATGGTGCGATAAGTGTACCTGAAAGAAGGAAGAGTGGCAACAAGAGTGTTCCGAAGATAATCATACGGAGCAATTTACCACGTGTTACAACCAAGAGAGCTGGAGTAACACCCATAGCGATGATACCTGCAAGTGGCAAGATACCATTTCCGACTTTTGAAAGAAGCACAGCTTCGATCAGCATGATTGGTGCAAGTACGTTGGCACAAGCCCAGATTTCAGCACGACCAGCGATGAATGGCCAGTCAAGACCGATATTAAATTTACGTCCTTGAAGACGTTTAGTAGCAACGTTTGTAATACCTTGTGAAAGTGGTTCTACGGCAGCGATGAACCATGAACCGATGAGTGAGAAGAGTTCCAAAGATACACCGGCTGTCAAACCAAGAGACAACCAACCTTTAATAACTAATTGCCAGTTTGCTGCATCTTCTACGCCAGCAACTGGATGTGGAGTACCCATCAAACCGATAACGATACCAAGGATGAAACCGATGAAGAATTTAGATCCCCAGAAACCGATTTTCTTGTTCAATTTAGCAGCATCAAAGTCATATTTATCAAGACCTGGGAAGAATTTTTCAAAAATCTTATCCAAAACCATGATAACTGGGTTCATCATGTAGTTCATGTGAGTTGAAGTCATTGGTGATGAACTTGGTGCGTTAAGAAGGTCATCAAATGTAGGTTTCATCAAATCAGAGTTGATGATTTTAAGAACACCTACAAGGACAACTGCTGCAGTGGCGATGAAGAGTGAAACCCCTTGGCTTACACCGTTGTTGTCTGCATACCATTTAATCAAAAGACCTGTGATAGACAAGTGCCAGATATCGAAGATATCAACGTCAAGTGTATCAGTTTTCTTCATAGCAAGCATCACTACGTTGACAATCAACATGATGAGCAAGAAGTAAAGTGTCCAAGCAGATCCCCAAGTGATTGTAGCAAGTGGTGCCCAACCAACGTCAGTGATGTTCAATTGAATACCAGTATTTTCAACGAATTTTGCAAGTGATGCTGAGAAAGCACCATTCAGCATACCGATGATAGCACCGATACCAGTAAGAGCGATGGCAAGTTTGATACCACCTTCAAGTGCTTTGGAGAATTTCACTCCAAAAAGTAGAGCCAATACTGTCAAAATGATCAGCATGATGATTGGCCCACCCATATCCAAGATAGGTTTGAACAGCTTATTGGCTAGTTCGATAATGACATCCATAATAGTTCCTCCCTTTTTATAGTTATATGAATGTTAACAAATTAAAATTAGCTTAACCCGTGTTCTTTGATAGCTGCTTCAATATTATCAAATACTGGAGCACTCATTGCTGGGATACGGAATAAGATTGGTCCAGCTTCGATAACTGGAATACCTGGGTCAAAACCAAGATCTGTTGCAGCAATTGGTGTAAAAATGTCATAACCTTTGATAAGGTCTTCATTAACGTCTTTTACCATAACTGCATCACAGTGAACATCAAAACCGCGGTTTGAAAGTTCTTCTTCAAGAGCACTTTTAATTTGGTGGCTTGAGTTAACACCTGCACCGCAGGCAGCAAGAATTTTAATCATATGGATTTCCTCCGATTTAATATTTTTAATAGACAAAATTAAGCAATTGCTTCAGCAATATAAGCATAGAGGGCTTCTGGTTCAGAAATTTTTGATAGGTCTTCAAGATGACTATTTCCAGTAAAGAAGTCCATCAACTGAGCAAGAATGTTCGTTTGACTTGAACTTGAGTTATTAATGATAAAGAAGAGCAAGGATACTTCTACTTCCTTATCTGGCGCAATCATATTGTGGAAAGTCACTGGTTTTTCTAATCGAACGACCACAACTTTTTCGGCTAGATTATGAACAATATCTGTGTGAGGAATAGCCACATTCGGCAAATCCTTACCCAAAAATTCCATATCTAGGCCAGTTGGAAATGACTTTTCACGCGTGATCAAGGCTTCACGATAAGTTGGAGTTACGATTTCTCGTTCTTCCAATAAAGTTGCTACCTGATCAAAGAGATGTTCTTGATTATCCGCTTCTAAGCAAAACACAAGGTTTTTGTCAAAGAAATGATCTAATCCCATAAGGTTTTCCCTTCTTTCCATTAACTTTATGCTATAAGTATAACACTATATGAAATCGTTGTCAATAATTTTTTGTTGTTTTTTGTCCTTTTTTTGATTATTTTGTTTATTTTTTATCTTTACAACCAAAACAAACACTTAAAACAAACACTCTAAACGATTTAATCCTCTTATAAATGCAAAAAACAGGCCTATTTAAGCCTGTTTTACTATTGATTCTTATGTAAGTTTCCTGTGAACAAGAAAAACAATTATGATAACTTATTCTTCATCCATGCTCAAGACGCTAAGGAAGGCTTCTTGTGGAACTTCTACTGATCCGATAGCTTTCATGCGTTTCTTACCAGCTTTTTGTTTTTCAAGCAGTTTACGCTTACGAGAAACGTCACCACCATAACATTTAGCAAGTACGTTCTTACGAAGGGCCTTGATATCAGTACGAGCCACAATCTTGTGTCCAATAGCTGCTTGAATTGGAACCTCAAATTGTTGGCGAGGGATAATTTTCTTAAGTTTATCAACGATGAGTTTTCCACGTTCGTAGGCAAAGTCCTTGTGAACGATAAAGCTGAGGGCATCCACCTTGTCTCCATTGAGAAGGATGTCCATTTTGACCAGCTTAGATGGGCGATACTCTGACAATTCGTAGTCAAAGCTTGCATAACCACGTGTCGAAGACTTAAGTTTATCAAAGAAGTCAAAGACAATTTCAGCAAGAGGAATTTGGTAGATAACATTGACACGGTTATCATCAATATAGTCCATCGTCACAAAGTCCCCACGCTTGCGCTGAGCTAATTCCATGACTGCTCCAACAAACTCTTGCGGCACCATGATTTGCGCCTTAACATAAGGCTCTTCAATGGTCGCAATCTTGGTAGGATCTGGGAACTCAGATGGATTTGACACATCCATAGACTCACCATCGGTCAAATTAACCTTATAGATAACGGATGGAGCTGTCATGATGAGGTCGATGTTGAACTCACGTTCCAAACGTTCTTGGATAACATCCATATGGAGAAGTCCAAGGAAACCACAACGGAAACCAAATCCAAGTGCCTGAGATGTTTCTGGTTCAAACTGAAGACTAGCATCATTCAGTTGTAATTTTTCAAGGGCTTCACGCAGGTCATTGTACTTGTTTGACTCGATAGGATAGAGACCCGCAAAGACCATAGGATTCATCTGCTTGTAACCATGTAATGGCTCAGCCGCAGGATTGGTTGCCAAGGTAACGGTATCACCCACACGAGTGTCCTGAACTGTCTTAATAGAAGCAGCAATATAACCAACGTCACCAGTCGCAAGGAAATCACGACCAACTGCCTTGGGTGTAAAAATACCAACTTCTGTCACATCAAAGGTCTTACCATTGCTCATGAGCTGAATCTTATCGCCAGGTTTAACCACTCCGTCCATGACACGCACTTGGAGGATAACCCCACGGTAAGCATCGTAAACAGAGTCGAAAATCAAGGCCTTAAGAGGCGCCGTCACATCACCGGTTGGTGCTGGTACTTTTTCTACGATTTGCTCGAGGATTTCTTCAATACCGATTCCAGCCTTGGCAGAAGCCAAAACTGCTTCACTGGCATCCAAACCAATGACATCTTCAATCTCTGTACGCACGCGCTCAGGATCTGCAGCTGGTAGGTCAATTTTGTTAATGACTGGCATGATTTCCAAATCATTGTCCAAGGCTAGATAAACGTTAGCAAGGGTTTGAGCCTCAATACCTTGAGCGGCATCGACCACCAAAATAGCACCCTCACAGGCAGCGAGCGAACGTGAAACTTCATAGGTAAAGTCCACGTGCCCAGGTGTGTCTATCAAGTGGAAAATATAAGTTTCCCCATCTTTGGCAGTATAATTCAGCTCAATGGCATTCAACTTAATGGTAATCCCACGTTCCCGTTCTAGATCCATGCTGTCCAAAAGTTGAGCTTGCATTTCACGGCTTGAAACGGTCTCAGTCTTTTCCAAAATGCGGTCTGCTAGAGTCGACTTTCCGTGGTCAATATGGGCGATAATAGAGAAGTTACGGATCTTCTCCTGTCGTTTTTTCAATTCTTCTAAGTTCATGATTCTCTTCCTTTCAGGGTATCTATTTATTATAAATTGTTTTTGACATTTTGACAAGACCATACCCTGCTAGGAGTACTAATCTTCAGCAACAAAGCCGTCATTTTCGATAAAGTGGTGTTCTGTCATTCCTTGGTCTGTAAAGACAATCCCATGAAGGACACCACCATAAACAGCTCCTCCGTCCATTCCAATCTTGCCATCTTCTGTAGTCCAAAGCTCAGCAGTACCACGCTCTTGCTTCAGCAAACCATAAACCGGTGTATGTCCAAAAACAATGATTTTTCCAGTATGATTTTCTGCTTCGTGGAATGGTTTTCTAAGCCAGACTTTTTTATAATCTGTGGTTTCATGCCAGTCATCCAAGGTCAAATCAATACCTGCGTGAACAAAGATATACTTGTCTGTCTCTACCACAAATGGCATTTGACGAATAAATTCGACCAAGTCTGCCGCTTCAGTAGCAACACGCTTGGCATCTTCTACTCCGTCAACTGGTGCATCCAAGGGACGACCTAGGATAGAGTTAATGGTTGTATCTCCACCATTGCGACGATAGTGATCATAGCTTTCTTCTGGGTCATCTAGCCAAGTCAAAAACATATACTCGTGGTTTCCTGACAAACAGATCGCCCCTTGATTGTCAACCAAGTTCTTGACCATTTCAAGGACACGGCGACTATCTTCACCACGGTCAATCAAGTCCCCTAGAAAAAGCAACTGGATCTGACCATCCCATGTTTTGAGAAGGTCTTCCAGCATCCCAGCTTTTCCATGAACATCTCCAATTACATAATAGTCTGTCATCTTATTTCTCCCTGTTTCTCAACAATTCTCTCGCTTGCGTCAGGGCTGCTTCCGTCACATCATCACCTGCCAACATCTTGGCAACTTCCTCCACTCGCTCTTCAACCGTCAAGAGACGAACAGTCGAAACCGTTGAATGCTCATTGCTAATCTTCTCAATAAAGAATTGATAATCCGCAATCGCAATCACTTGTGGCAAATGGGAAATAGCCAGAACCTGACCATGCTGACCAATCTTGTGAATCTTCTGTGCAATAGCCTGAGCTACACGGCCTGAAACTCCTGTATCCACTTCATCAAAGACAATACTTGTCTTGCCTTCTTTACGTGAAAAGGCTGACTTAATGGCTAGCATGAGACGAGACAATTCTCCGCCAGAAGCAACCTTAACCAAGGGTTTAAAGTCTTCGCCAGGGTTGGTTGAAATGTAAAATTCGACAATTTCATTACCCTCACGACTGAATTTGCCCTTGCTAAAACGAACTTGAAACTGGGCTTTTTCCATATAAAGATCTTGAAGCTCTTGTTTAATCTCAGATTCTAATTGCTGAGCCAAGTCATGACGAGCAGATGCAAGCTGACCTGCCAAATCGACAAGATTGACTTCCAATTTCTTGAGCTCTGCTTCCATGTCCTCAGATGAAAGATTATTGCCCGTCAAGAGATTGTATTCTTCCGTAATCTTGGCGAAATAAAGCAAAACATCATCAACAGTCCCACCATACTTACGCGTAATGGTATGAAGGAGATCCAAACGATTCTCGACCTGCATGAGACGATTACCATCAAAATCAAGGTCCTCAATAATAGCTTCCAGACGTTTGCTAATGTCTTCTAAGACATAGTAGTTCTCAGATAGTGAGCTTGAAATTTCACGATATTCCGGGTCGTACTCTTCGACACTTTCCATATCATTCATGGCCGAACGAACATTGGCCAGACTCGAGAACTCTTCATTGTCCAACATACTGTAGGCATTGGTCAACGTATCCGCAATATTTTTATGGTTTAGAAGTTTATCTCGCTCTTGATTGAGAGTCAAGTCTTCACCTGCTTGCAAGTTTGCTGCCTCAATCTCTGCCATTTGAAATTCCAACATTTCAATACGAGCCTTGTGTTCCTGTTGGTTTTTCTTGACTTCCAGAACCTGCTTACGCATTTTACGGTAGGCATCAAAACTCGTCTGATAGGTTTCTTTCAATTCCCAAAAAGTTGCATCACCAAATTCATCCAACATCTGGATATGAAGTTGGGGACGCATTAATTCCTCTTGGTCATGCTGACCATGAATATCTACTAGATGTTGTCCAATAGCACGCAATACAGACAGATTGACCATCTGGCCATTCACACGACTGATACTCCGACCATTTAGCAAGATTTCCCGACGGATGATAATTTCATCCCCCATTTCCAAACCTTGCTCATCAAAAATTTCCTGTAAAAGGCGACTATTCTCAACTGAGAAAAGCCCCTCAATCTCTGCCTTTGGCGCACCATGACGAATAACATCTGTCGTAGCACGAGCTCCCAACATCATATTCATGGCATCAATGATAATCGACTTCCCTGCACCCGTTTCACCAGTCAGGACAGTCATCCCCTTTTCAAAATTGAGGGAAATAGCCTCAATAATGGCAAAGTTTTTTATCGAAATTTCAAGTAACATATAGACCTACCAATTTTTTACTTGTTCAAAGATTTCCTCAGCTAGACTTTCACTTCTGGCAATGACTAAAATCGAGCTATCATCAGCTAAACAGCTAAAAATCTTGTCCGCAAAAGTCTCGGTTAACTGAGCTTTTACAAAAGCTGTATTTCCTGGAATAACTTGGAGATTGATCATCTTGTCCATCAATTCAGCCGATTCGATATTGTCTTCAGCCAGTTGCAAACTTTTTACGATTGATTTTGGCAATTCATAGACATAGGTGTTGTCTCTCAAAGGAATTTTGACAATGCCTAACTCTTTGATATCTCGTGATACTGTTGCTTGAGTGGCAGTGATTCCTGCCTCTTTCAAATGTTCTACGATTTCTTCTTGCGTACCGATTTGATAATCTGTCACAAATCGTCTAATTTTTTCAAGTCTCTCTTTTTTATTCATTTTTAAATTGACTATGCGCCCTCTCTACTACTTCTGCAATCTCAGCAAGAACCTGATTGCTTGCTGACTCTTCTTTTTTCAAATACGCTAAAAACTCAATATTTCCATGACCACCTTGGATGGGAGAAAAGTCCAAACCAAGGACTGAAAAGCCTTCCTCTACTGCCATGGTTGTGACAGATTCAAGGACATGTTGATGGACCTTGGCATCACGAATGATTCCATTTTTCCCAATCTGCTCACGTCCTGCCTCAAACTGAGGCTTAACCAGAGCCACAACCTGACCTTGATCAGCCAACACACGGTGCAAGGCCGGCAAAATCAGACTGAGGGAAATGAAACTCACATCAATACTGGCAAAGTTCGGTTCCTTTTCGAAATCAGTCTTTTCTGCATAGCGGAAATTGAACTGCTCCATGCTGACAACTCGTGGGTCTTGGCGTAATTTCCAAGCCAATTGATTGGTACCGACATCGACTGCAAAGACCAACTCAGCACCATTTTGTAACATGACATCGGTAAAACCTCCAGTAGAAGCACCGATATCAATCGTTGTTGCCCCTTCTACTGACAAATCAAAGACCTGCAAGGCCTTTTCCAGTTTCAAGCCACCACGACTAACATACTTGAGTTTTTCACCCTTGAGTTTTAGCTCGGTGTCATCTGGGATTTTCTCTCCTGGTTTGTCAAACCGTTCTCCATTCAGGACTGCTACGACTAGGCCAGCCATGACACCACGTTTTGCCTGTTCTCGCGTTTCAAACAAGCCCTGTTTATAAGCTAGTACATCCACTCTTTCCTTAGCCATTGATTCTCAAACTTTCTACTACTTTTACAATCGATTCTGTTTCAAAGGGAACTTGCTGGGCAATTTCTTCTAATTTTGCATTAGCCTGATCCAGAGTTTGGTTACAAAAGGCAATAGCCTCGTCCAAGCCCAACAAGGCTGGATAGGTTGATTTTTCTGCCTGTAGGTCCTTTTGAGGCGTCTTGCCGATTTCCTCAAAACTAGCGGTCACATCCAGTACGTCATCTCGAACTTGAAAAGCAAGTCCGATTAATTCCCCAACAGTTTTAAGTTTTGCCTGCATTTCAGGTGCCAATTCGGCTATAATGGCTGCAGCTTGGAAGGGATAGGCTAGTAGTTTTCCGGTCTTATTAGCATGAATAGTCTGGAGTTCTTCCAAAGACAAATGCTGGTGTTCACCTTCCATGTCCAAAACCTGACCTGCAACCATACCCAGACTCCCTGAAGCAAGAGATAAGTTGGCAATCAAGTCCACCTTAATCTGACTTGGCAAATCTGCCTGCGCTATCAGGGCATAAGGATCTAGGAATAAAGCATCTCCTGCCAAAATGGCCATAGCTTCACCAAATTTCTTGTGATTGGTCAAACGCCCTCGGCGATAATCATCATCATCCATAGCTGGAAGATCATCATGAATCAAGCTCCCTGTATGAATCATTTCCAAGGCCGCAGCCACCTGCGTGTGAGCAGGTTTAATAGCGACCTGCAAGGCTTCCAGAACTTCTAACAGAAGAAAAGGTCGAATACGCTTGCCACCAGCATGAATGGAATAGAGAACAGACTCTCGCAAACTAGAGGCAAACTGCTGGTCTCCATAAAAGTCTTCCAAGGCCGACTCGACAAGAGCTAATTTTTCTTGCTTCTTCATTCAAAATCACTTTCTGTTCCGTCTTCTTGCATAACCTTGACCAAGGTCTTTTCAGCCTTGTCCAGCGTCGCTTGGAGCTCTTTTGACAAGACCATGCCCTTTTGAAAGGCAGCAATCGCATCTTCCAGAGCAATTTCACCATTTTCCAAACTTTGGACGATGGTTTCCAGTTCTGCTAGATTTTCCTCAAATTTCTTTTGTTTTGACATCTTTAACCTCTAATTCTACTTGACCATCTCGCATCAAAAGCGTCACTTGGTCTTTTTTCTTCAAACTCTCAACCGAATCAACTACGGACTCTTCTTTTTTGACAATAGCATAGCCACGCGCCACGATTCGACTGGTATCCAACATCAACAAGGCTTCTGAAAGTCGCTTGACTTCAGCAACCTTGGCATCATAAACCAGCGCCATTTGGCTACGTAAGAGCTTATCCAACTGACCAAGTCGGTCTTGATAACGTTGGATTTTGGTAACAGGTGATAATTGGATTAGTTGATGGGTCCTTGCTTGTACTAGCTGTTTGTTATCAGAAATCCGTGCTCGCAAACTTTGTTTTAATCGCAGTTGCAGTTGATCCAAGCGTTGCAAATAGCCATCATACAAGCGCTCTGGCTGTCTAAAGATGACTGACTGACTACATTTTTTTAAAGATTCTTGTTTCTTAGATAGGACATTTCGGACTGCTGTTGCCATCCGTTTTTCCTGATTTTGCAAATTAGCTAATAGATCCAACTTGGTCACAGGTGTTGCTAGTTCAGCTGCCGCCGTTGGCGTCGCAGCCCGTCTATCTGCCACAAAATCTGCCAAGGTCACATCCGTCTCATGCCCCACACTAGAGATAACTGGCAAACGAGATTCAAAAATAGCTCGTACTACAATTTCTTCGTTAAAGGCCCAGAGATCCTCGATAGAACCTCCACCACGACCAATAATGAGCAAATCCAAATCGTCACGCTGATTAGCACGCGCAATATTCCGTGCTATTTCCTCTGCTGCTCCATCTCCTTGAACCTTGGTCGGATAAAGAAGGATGTCAACACCTGGAAATCGCCTGCTGACGGTCGTGATAATATCTCGAATAACGGCTCCACTGCGACTGGTTACTACACCGATTCTCTTAGAAAATTGAGGCAGAGGTTGCTTGAACCTCTCTTGAAACAGGCCTTCTTCTGTCAATTTTTTCTTGAGTTGTTCAAACTGAATCGCAAGCGCCCCTACCCCATCAGGCTCTGCCTTTTCAATGATAATAGAGTAGCTTCCACTTGGTTCGTAGACCTGTACACGCCCAATCACATTGATTTTCATCCCTTCTTCCAGGTCGAAACCCAATTTCTGATAAATACCAGACCAGATGGTCGCTTGAATAACTGCATGGTCATCTTTTAGGGAGAAATATTGGTGAGTAGGTCGTTTACGAAAGTTGGAAACTTGACCAGTTAAATAGACCCGTTCCAAATAAGGGTCTTTATCGAATTTCATTTTCAGATACTTGGTCAAAGTTGTTACCGATAAATACTTTTCCATCTCCACCTACTATTCATTTTCTTGCTCTTTCATGGGTATTATTATACCAAAAATATGCCTAAAAATCTCCATTTATGTACCATTATGAAGGAAAAATAGAAAAAGGAGGCAAGCCTCCTCATCTGATTATTTGCTGTTTCGAGCTTCTTCCAAAATCTTTGCAATCTTGGTCGTCAACAGGTCGATAGCAACTGTATTGCTGACTCCCTCAGGAATGACGATATCAGCATAACGCTTGGTTGGTTCAATAAACTGATGATACATAGGTTTAACCACGCCTAAATACTGGTCAATAACACTATCAAGACTACGGCCACGCTCTTCCATATCACGCTTAATACGACGAATAATGCGCACATCATCATCCGTATCCACAAAAATCTTGATATCCATCAAATCACGCAGGCGCTTATCCTCCAAGACCAAAATCCCCTCAACGATAAAGACATCTTGAGGTTCTTGACGATAGGTCTTGCTACTTCGTGTATGCTCTGTATAGTCGTAAGTCGGAATGTCCACCGGACGCCCTGCCAACAATTCCTTAATCTGCTCGATCATCAAGTCTGTATCAAAGGCAAAAGGATGGTCGTAGTTGGTTTTGACACGCTCTTCAAAGGTCAAATGAGACTGATCCTTGTAGTATGAATCATGCTCAATCATGGAAATCTTTTCATCAGGAAAATGCGATAAAATGGCTCTTGAAACACTGGTCTTACCTCCACCAGAACCACCTGTCACTCCGATAATGATTGGTCTATTTTGCATGCTATCCTCCGTTTTTTTATCCGTCGTCTATTCTATCACATTTTTTGCAAAATTTATAGTCTGATTTTGGGGCACTCATCTAATAAATTTTAATAGAAAGCATGGTATCTGCTTTGATTAACGAAACAAAAAGACTTTGCAATTTTTAAGTAAAAAGGTTTGATATCTATAACCAATTTCGTATAATCTTTATATACGGTTTTCTAAGACTATCTCTTGATTCAGATTAAATTGCTGATGCATGCTTTACTGTTCCCTCCACTGATTTTTGATTCATCTCTTTCAATTTTTTATGATTCTTAACTTCATTTTCTTCTACTATTTTGAGTTTCATCTTAAATAGCAATTATAGAAGCACAATCTTCTCCGAAATGCTCAAAACTTTTTCCACTTTCTATATAGTACTTAACAATTTCCTCTATTAAGCATTTTTTTCTTAACCTATCATCTTTATCTTCATCTTCTTTAAATAATTCAGGAAAATCAATAGAAAGCCCTTGTTTTTTTATCTGTTGGTAATAGAAAATAAGATCTTCTTTGTTATTTTTAACAAACATTTCTAAATCTTTCATTGTTTGTACTTCGTTCATATCATTCTGAAATTCTTGATTTGAAAAAGCAATATATTGAAAAGGCTGACGACGTTTGTTTATCTCCTTGTTTAATTTATAAATAACAGAAATATCATTTTCTATTTTTCTATTTAAATGCTCACATATTAGAAATCCAAAATAATTTTGATCAAACCAATACTCATCGTCAATCTTTTCAAATTCACTATTTTTACTATATGTATCTAATAGATGTTCTATGTATGACTTCAAAATAGATTTTGTTAAAGTTATTGGATTATTTGCTAATATGGTCAAAATTTTTTGAAACTCTAACTTTATTCTATGATTATATGTTTTTTCAATATTATAGTTAGTAATGAAATTTTGAATACGTTTATCCATAGGATTATCTTGATAGTAAAATTTAATATTTGGTTGAAAAATCTCATCTGTATCATTAAAGTTTACCTCAATATAATTCTCAATATCAAACTCTTCAAAGTAAGGATTAATTTCACTTTCTTCCTTTGTGACAGACCTTTTACTATGTTTAGAGGTATTGCACTCCCCACAACATTTGACTAGATTAATTGGTAAAATTGCAAGCCTAGGTTCACCAAGTTTTTGATCATTTTCCTCTTTCTCACTCTTAGGCATAATATGCTCGAGTGTTACTTTAGTTGAAAACACTCCTTCACAAATAGGACAAATTGCTTGATTATAGGTATTTTTTACAACTGCGAATTTTTGAAATAGGCCTTTTGAGGATGGTCGCACATACGTACCATACCATTTTGAATCAATATCACACTGTGATTGAATTAGATCAACATCTAATTCATACAATGAACCTATACTAGCTTTACTTTCATATTCTTTATCTAATTCTGTTAAAAAATTACGAAGCTCATCCTTATCGACAGTATCTGGTAATACAACTATAACGTCCTCTATAGATGGATATTCTTTAGCTACTCTTTTGATAAGACTTCACCCGCTTTCTCTATCTCCTCTTTCACTTCAAGATACTTCAGAAAAGCTTCATCACCTAGATATTGAATGTCTTTATCTGATAACAAGTTAACATCTTCTAAATCCTCTTGATTTGTTTCTTTGATTTTTTCAAAAATAACATATCTAAGGTCATTAAAGAAACTGTTATAACCTGTTTGTTGCAATGCCAAACCATATATGTTCTTGTATAGAGTATCTAAATTTTGACCATAGGTTTTGTAATTAGTATTTTTTAATTCGTGATTAGAATCTAACCTGTAGACATTACAATGAGGAATTTCTTGAATGATTACTGGAGAATGTGTAGCAATCAAACAAAAAGCTTTATTATTGTTCACTATCTCTGAAACAGCTCTAATGAATGCTTTAACCATAGGTGGATGCATGAACGTTTCTGGTTCATCAAAAATTACTAAACTTCCTTGATTAATACTTGAAACAAGCTTCGTAATATATAAAAGAATAGTTGCTTGCCCTGAACTTAAATTGTCTATTTTTTCTAGATCTTCTTTTATTATATCTCTATCTAAAAAAGCAATTTTGATATCTTCTACCCAAGTTTCAAATTCAAAGAACTCTATAGCTGACTTCCACTGAGTTAATTTCTTATTAGAAGCAACTAAGTCAAATAACAGACTCTGTATGTAGTAGGAAAAACTTTCTTTAATGCTTATTTCTGCTTCAAATCCTTGTTTTAGTTTATTATCAGAATCAAGATACTTTCTAGATTTCTCATGTAGATACATCTTAACATCAGTCAATAGTGACGCTTCTGCTTTCTTGACTACTTCTGGAATAGGAGGATGTTTTACGGAAACAAATCCTACTTTCTCATAAATAATTTCATCATCTGAATCTCTTTCTTTATCAGCAACCTCTATACTTTTGCCATCTCTATTAAAATGAATAATATTGTCAAATGGGCTTAATGAAAAGTGAAGTATCTGCGAAAACTTATTGTCTCCTTCTAAATGTTCCTTTATTATGTGATTGATTTTATAGGATTTTCCACTACCATTTCCACCAACCACTGCAAAAACATTCATTGGTAATTCTGACATTCTATTTTTTATGAAATGTAGTTTCCCTTTATCTACACCATCTTCTTTAAAACTATAGTTTATAGAGTCTACCCTATCATCTACTACCTCCTTTATATTTGAGTGAGTTAATGTTTCATCCTTCGAATAATATACCTTAGAATCAGTATATCCAAAAACAGTTAATGGATGAAATACTTCCTTTATTTCTTTTATAGTAGTTGTTCTTAAAAATGAATTATACAAAAAACTATGAAACTTACCATTTGGCGGATTAAAAGCAAGAGTTCCCTCTTCTAAATCTGACTCTAATAAGTATTTTTTAGCAAACGTATCCAATACACTTATGTTATATGCGAGATCTCTTGATCGATTATACCATTTTTGACGACTTTCATAAGAAAGATATTTTTTTAAAAATTCATAGTACGCCCCTTCTCCCAAGGAACAAAAATTCTCATTTGGATATTTTCCTTTGCCACTTTTTAAATAATTCTTAGTAACGTCATTATTTGGATTAACTCGTAGCTCAAAAGTTTGTTCCCAAATCGTAAGATTTAAAATCATCTGATATCCATAATCGTCCCACTTATTAGGTTCTAGGCATATCTGATCTACAAAATCATCAAAACTTAGCGAAATAATTCCCTGCAATGTCTCTAAGTATTTCTCACTATTCTTTTCAACTTTTATAAAATGGCATGTAAAAAAGTCTTGTTCAATAGTAAAGTAACTTTGTCCAATATGGTTTTCAAATTCTTCAATTTTATTATCTTTTGTAATTTCAATATTTCCTGTTTTTGGAGGAGCTGTCAGTTCTGTGATAACAAAATAATCTCTTAAATCAGACTTCCAATCTATCGTTGAATCAGAAAAGTTACTTATAATTAAAAATCTTTTTTTAGTTTGTTTTGAAAATTTAGATTTTAACTCTTCAAAATCATATTGAACCAATATCCGAAAATACTTGTTTCTAGAAAAGCTCTTTCTATTCTTTCCCCAATCAATCTCCGAGTAATCACTTCTAATTTTTTCAATAATTTCTCTTACACTCATTTTTAAGAAATTCCTTTCAGTTTATTACTGTTATTATATCAAAATAAAAACACAATGTCCTAGCTTTGGATGTATTCGCTTTCAACTTTTTCCCTCTTCGATACTGATATTAATACTTAGTAATAACTTACCCAAATCTATTAATGAGGACTTAAAAAGACAGCAATGACTAGCTAAAAACCTTCCTTGGCTTGTAGAGATTGTCCCGTTTTTCTAGAATGGCTAGCAATTTATCGCCTTCAAAAGCAGCCAATTCCTTATCCGACTGTTCTAGCTCGATAAAACGACCAAAACGTACTTCTGCAGCCTGTTCTGGAGTTAGTAAAACTTTGACGAGGTCTCCTGTCCCAATCTCTAGAGGATTGAGAAAGTCCAGTTGACCAGCCTCTACTTTGTCAGCAACTTCTTCCAAGGTAAGAGAGTCTTCTAATTGTAAGCCAGCAGCACTAGTACGAGTCAGACGTGACATATGAGCCGCGTAACCAAGCTTCTCTCCTAAATCAACTGACAAGGTACGGATATAGGTTCCCTTGCTACATTTCACACGAAAAGTAAAGCGTGCAAGATGACCCTCATAAGAAATCGAACTTGTCCGCTCAAATTGATAAATAGTCACCTGACGTTCTGGTCGTTCCACTTCCTGACCAGCACGCGCATACTCATAGAGCTTGCGACCATTGACCTTGACTGCCGAATACATAGGCGGAATCTGAATAATAGGTCCTGTCAGACTGGCGATTGCTTCATCAACAAGCTTTTCATCCAATGGCGATAAAACAGGTGTCTCTGCGACCACTTCCCCACTGGCATCCTCAGTCGTCGTGGAATAGCCCAGAGTGATTTCCCCCTCATAGACCTTGCCCTCGTCCTGCATAAACTCGACCATGCGTGTCGCCTTGCCAACCGCAATGGGCAAAACACCCACCACATCCGGATCCAAGGTCCCACCATGACCAATCTTCTTGGTTCCCAAAATCTTACGCAGCTTAAAAACCGCATCATGCGAGGTCATGCCCGCTTCTTTTTTTAAGTTGATAATACCGTTCATTCATTAACTTTCTAAAAATACTAAAACTCTCTTTATGATGACGAAAGACTTCTTCACTTGTCCAAAGATCACATAGTCCATGCTCTTATTATTAAAATATAAGGTTTTTCCTTTTGTTGAAGACATTACTTCGTTTCCCTTACTATTTTATCATGTTTATTCATGTTGACTTTTTAAATGCAGAGCAAAGCCTGCAGTCACTTTTTCAAATCCAACAGCCTGATAAAACTGATGTGCAGCATTTCGTTCAGCGGTTAATCCACTATTTAGAGCCAGTGCCTCAACTCCTTCTTTTACCGCTTGTTTTTTCAATTCATCGATTAGCCTACTAGCAATTCCTTGTCGTCTTGTTTCTTTTGCAACTGACAAAGCTAAAATACGATAGTAAGATCCATCTGCTTCAAAAAAGAAGAGCTTCGCATAACCTAAGAAACCTAAAATTTCTCCGTTTCTTTCAGCTAGAAGACAGCCATAATGTGGTTGAGAAAGAATCATTTCTAAACGTCGAGACAGCTTAGAAGCGGTCGTTGGATAGCCCAAGTCTTCGTATAGAGACAGTAGTGCTTCAGCATCTTTCATGGTTGGTTTTCGTATCTGCATAGGATCCTCCTACTCCCCCTTCAGCGCTTCAAACTTCGCTTTCATGGTTGGATTTTTACGGGTCAATTTTTTGACGGATACGTCTTCCAATTTGTTGTTAGCTAGACGGAGTTGGTTTTCGGATGTGGTTAGGAATTTCTTGACCTCTTCCATGCGTTTGATGGCCTTGTCGATTTCATCGATAGCTTTGCCAAAGTTAGTCGAAGCAGAGTTGTAGTTCTTGGCAAAAGCTAGCTTAAAGGCATCCAAGTCTTCCTCAAAATGTGTAATATCAATATTTTGCTCACGAACCAAGGCCAACTCCTGCTTGTATTTTAGGGAATTAAGCGCCGCATTTCGCAAAAGCCCAATCAACTGAATAAAGAATTGAGGACGAACCACATACATCTTTTCATATTCGTGGCTGACATCAACAATACCTGTGTTAAAGTAGTCGTTATCAGCCTCAAGCATGGTCACCAAAACTGCATATTCACAGTTCTTTTCACGACGGTCCTTGTCCAATTCCTTGTAAAAGTCCGCATTCTTATGCTTCTTCTCTGTTCCGTCCGCTTCATTTTTCATCTCAAACATGATAGAAATGATTTCCACTCCATTTTCATCACACTCGCGGAAGATAAAGTCCCCTTTGGAACCACGCGCAGAGACCTTGTTATCCTTCTCAAAGTAAGCATTTGGGAAGGCGAAACTACGGACCTTGTTAAACTCACTCTCTGCATAGTGTTCCAGACTTTCACCGATGGCTTTTGTAGATTGTTGGGCTTTGAAATTCTTATAGAACTCGACCTGTTCACTGGCTGCCTTGAGTTGAGATTCGTAGTTTTGCTTAACAGAAGCAAGAGAGAGTTCGTTTTCTTTTTCTTGTAAAAGAAGCTGATTTTTAACCTGATCCCGTTCTTTTTCTAGGTCAGAAAGGGTCTTTTGCAGTTGGTTTTCATGCTCTAAACGCAAGGTCGCCAATTGATTTTCCAAGGCCTGTACTTCCTTGTCCTTAGCCAATAAAGCCTGATGGCTTGTCTGTTCAACCTCTTTCTTGGCCAATTCTTTTTCTGTATCAAAGTTTTGGATTTGACTCTGTAATTGCGCAATTTCTTGGTCTTTTTGAGCTAGTTTAGACTGTTGTTCATTCATGGCCTTTTGCTCAGCCAAGGCCAGTTCCTGCTTCATCCGATCATGTAGTTCCTTATCAAACTCTGCTGTTCTCACTTGAGACAGAAGTTCGGCATACTGACTTTCATTTACTGTAAAGACCTCCCCACAGTTGGGACATTTGATTTCGTTCATATCGTTCCTCTTTCTAGACTTCTGTAACCATTATATCATGCCTAAGGGAAAATCAAAAACAGTGAGTCGAAACCCACTGTTTAACTTCTTTTTCTTTAAATTTTTTCCAAGGCCAAGCGCAAGTCTTCAATCAAATCATCTACATTTTCAAGACCGATTGACAAACGAATTTGGTTTGGTGTGACACCTGCTGCTTCTAGATCTTTTTCTGACAATTGACCGTGAGTTGTTGTAGCTGGATGGACAACAAGAGATTTAGCATCTGCTACGTTTGCAAGGTCAGAGAAGATTTCCAAACTATCAATTACCTTGCGAGCTTCTGCCTCCCCACCTTTGACATGGAAGGTAAAGATTGAGCCCACACCTTTAGGCAAGTATTTCTCAGCCAAGGCATGGTAAGGACTATCTGCAAGTTTTGGATAATTGACTTTTTCTACCTTAGGATGGTTGACAAGGAAATCAACAATTTTCTCTGCATTTTGCACATGACGTTCGACACGAAGAGAAAGTGTTTCCAGTCCTTGAAGCAAGAGGAAGGCATTAAATGGTGACAAGGCTGCACCTGTATCACGAAGCAATTGGACACGGACAGCGATAATAAAGGCTGCTGCACCCACATCACGAGTATAGCTCAAGTTGTGATAGCTTGGATCCTCGTCAACAAATTGAGGGAATTTCCCTGAAGCCGCCCAGTCAAAACGACCACTATCAACGATCACTCCACCAATAGTCGTACCATGGCCACCGATAAACTTAGTCGCAGAGTGAATGGCAATATCTACACCGTGAGAAAAGACATTAATCAAGTAAGGTGTGGCAAAGGTATTATCCGAAACAAGTGGAATTTGGTACTTATGAGCAATCTCTGCCAATTTTTCCAAATCTGGAATATTAATCAAGGGGTTACCCAAGGTTTCAATCAGAACAAGCTTGGTATTGTCATTGATAGCTGCTTCCACTTCCTCCAAATTATCCACGTCGACAAAGGTTGTTGTGATACCATAACGAGGAAGGGTTTCTTTCAAAAGATTGAAGGTTCCACCATAAATAGTTGATGCTGCAACTACATGGTCACCTGCATGAGCAAGAGCCAAAATCGTATAAGTCACTGCGGCCATACCTGATGCTGTTGCAAGAGCTCCAACACCACCTTCGAGAGCTGCAATTCTTTCTTCAAAGGCAGCTGTTGTAGGGTTGGTGATACGAGTATAAATGTTCCCTGGTTTTCTCAAGGCAAACAAATCTGCACCTTCCTGCGTGTCATCAAAAACAAAAGATGTTGTTTGATAAATCGGCACTGCACGAGACTTGGTAGCTGGATCCACAACTTGACCAGCATGCAGTTGCAAAGTTTCAAATTTAAAATCACGAGTCATAAGGCGACCTCCAAATAGTTTGATTAAGGATATTGTAGCACCTTAAGGTATAGTTTACAAATATTAGCTTTCTATATTTTGATATAAGAAACAGCTATTACCTTATTTTAAAAATGAAAAAAGCACGAATCAATCGTGCTCATTTTCTTAATCTACATAAGTATCTTCATTTTTATTGAGGAAAGCATATGGAAGACCCATCAAGAGGCCTCCTCCGATAAAGTTTCCAACGAAGGTTACCCCCCAGTGGCGAAGCATATTTCCAACACCGAAGTTAGCAATTGAATCCGCAGCAACACTGAATTTTACAATCGCGAAAGAAGCAAAGTTCGCAGCAATGTGCTCGTTTGTTAAGAATACAAACATGTAAATCGCCGACAACACAAGCCAAAGTTTGGCGCCACCATCTTTGACCAAAACAAATGAAAGAATCGCAATATTTACGAAAATATTTGCCAAAATCGCCTCAAGCAAGATTAATTCATTTGAACGGCCTAACTTCATCTCAACAACCCCTGAGATGAAACTATCGTGAGTCAGATGTGCATAGGCTGCTGAGTGGGCAAAGCCCCAACCTGCTATCAAAGCCCCGATAAGGTTGAACAAGGTACAGTAAAGTAAAATCTCAGCTGTTTTTCTCCAAGAGATTTTTTTCAAGAAACTACCAGCAGTCAAGAACATCATGTTTGATGTTACCAACTCGGCATTCAAGAAAACAATGTAGGCCAAGCCCCAAGCAAAGACAAATGGGAAGAGGAAACGTCCACTACCTGGTGCAATTTTATTAATCAAGTCAGCTCCAACTGCACCAGCAGCAGTACTGAAGGTTAAAAATGCACCTGCAAACATAGAACGAATCGCATACTTAAATTTGCTTTGACTATAAAGACTTTCTTTCTTCTTGCAAGCAAATTCAATCTTTGAGATAAATTCTGAAGAAACCATAATAAACTCCTAAAAATTTTTTACCTGATAATTATATCACAAACTTTCAATATTAGGAAGCGTTTTCTGTATTTCATAACAGTTTATTTTGAAATTCAATCTATAAAAAAATCAGTAAAATCTAAGATTTTACTGATTTTATCTTTAATAGCGCTGTTTATATGGTTGATTGAAAGCTGTTAGAATTTCTTCAGGTGTTTTTGAATAGTCTGTTGTATCTTTCAAGTCACCTTTGACGATGATACGTTCTGTCGCATCATAGTCCACGCAGGTTACAAGTGTGATTTCATTAACACCAGTACGGTCATCAATCTCGTCAACTCGATCTGGAGTCACATGCTTCACTTCACGGATTTCATAGGTATAAACTTTATCCTTATCAGTTAGGTAAATTTTCATCCCATTTTTAGCGCGTGATAATGGAGAAAAGAGCATTTGGCTGGCGTTTTCCGCTGTGAAGATGTGATGGCTCGCAAGCGAATAGTTTCCTTTCCCCATCACTTGATCACGCTTCATTGTACCCGCACCATAGAAGAGATTAACATTATCCAGTCCCTTAAAAATAGGCAAGTTAATTTCTACTTCAGGAACAGCGATTCCACCGATAACTGGCAATTTTTGCGAATCCCATTGTGAGGATAAGACAGCTTCCGACGAGATGGCTTTTACTGAGTCAAAGTCAAAATTGCCTTCTGTATCTTGATTTTCTTCCAATTTTTCTTTTGATACTTGGCTGACTTGGTATTTATTGGTATTCCAAACCATGAACATATCACGAATTTTTGAATTGAAAATCAAAGCTATTGACAAGATGATTAAGAATCCTGCCAAGATATTGATTAGTAAATTTTTACGGTTTGTTTTCTTTTTGTTCTTTTTATTCTTTTTATGAGACATTATGCTTCACCTTCTGTTTCGTTTTCTGTCCCAACTTCTTCTTTTTCTGCAGCTGCAACCGTCGTAAAGGTTACAATTTTAGCATCTTGGTCCAGGCGCATCACCTTAACTCCCATAGTTGAGCGACCTGTTTGTGAAATATTGGCAACGTTGGTTCGAATCATGACACCCGTATCAGTGATAATCATCAAATCTTCATCGCCTTTAACAGTCACAAGACCAGCAAGGGAACCATTCTTTTCCGTAATTTTAGCGGTTTGCATCCCTTTACCACCACGACCTTTAGTTGGATATTCGGTCGCAACTGTGCGCTTACCAAATCCTTTTTCTGTGATAATAAGAACCTCATCCTGGTCTGTAATCACACTAGCACCAACAACCGTGTCTCCATCACGAAGGTTAACACCTTTCACACCAGTGGCGATACGACTCATACCACGAACGGCTGATTGATTGAATCGAACTGCATAACCAAACTTGGTACCAATGATAATATCCGTATCTTCTTCCGTCAACAAGACATTAATCAACTCATCTTCATCCTTGAGGTTCAAAGCCTTGAGACCATTCTGACGAATATTAGCGAATTCCTTAACGCTGGTTCGCTTCACAATACCATGACGAGTTGTGAAGAAGAGATAAGCATCATCACTACGTTCAGACTCAACATTGATGATAGTCTGGATACTTTCACCTTCATCTAATTTCAAAAGATTGACGATTGGCAAGCCCTTAGCTGTACGGCCATACTCAGGAATTTCATAGCCTTTCAGGCGATAGACACGTCCTTTATTTGTAAAGAAGAGTAGGTGATCATGGGTGCTAGTTGACACTAACTCACGAACAAAATCATCATCCTTAACGCCGGTTCCTTGGACACCACGACCACCACGTTTTTGAGCCGTAAATTCAGCTTGGTCCAGACGTTTGATGTAGCCTTTGTTTGACAGTGTAATCAAGACATCTGATTCTTCAATCAAGTCTTCATCTTCGAGACTTAAGACTTCACCGACCATCAATTCCGTACGACGTTGATCGCCAAACTTACGCTTGACTTCATCTAATTCATCTTTGATGATTTGAGAAACACGCTCTGGCTTAGCAAGAATATCTGCCAAATCCGCAATCAGAGCCAAGAGGTCATCATACTCAGACTGAATCTTATCGCGTTCCAAACCTGTCAAACGACGAAGACGCATATCAAGAATGGCTTGACTTTGACGTTCAGAAAGCTTAAACTTACTCATCAACTCAGCTTGTGCTTCAGCATCCGTTTCACTAGCACGGATGATACGAATCACTTCATCGATATGATCTAGCGCAATCAAGAGACCTTCTAAGATATGAGCACGCGCTTCTGCTTTTTCCTTATCAAAACGAGTACGACGAACAACCACTTCTTTTTGGTGCTCGATATAAGCATCCAAAATCTGACGAAGGGATAAAATCTTCGGCACCCCATTTTGGATAGCAAGCATATTGAAACCAAAGTTGGTTTGCATCTGGGTCATCTTGAAGAGATTGTTGAGGATAACATTGGCTGAGGCATCGCGCTTTACTTCAATAACAAATCGAACACCTTCACGGTTTGACTCATCACGTACTGCTGTGATACCCTCAATGCGTTTTTCCTGAACCAAACGAACAATATGCTCATGCACCTTTGTTTTATTGACCATATAAGGAAATTCTGTTACAACAATACGCTCACGGCCAGTTTTAGTTTCTTCAATTTCAGTACGTGAACGGAGGACAATCGATCCTTTACCTGTTTCATAAGCCTTATGAATACCGGATTTCCCCATAACAAGAGCACCAGTTGGAAAATCTGGCCCTGGCAAGACTTCCATCAAGTCCTTAGTAGTCACTTCAGGATTGTCCATAACTAACTTCACTGCATCAATGGTTTCACACAGATTATGAGGTGGAATATTGGTTGCCATCCCAACCGCAATACCAGTTGCTCCATTAACCAAAAGGTTAGGAAAGCGTGCTGGCAAGACCAAGGGTTCACGTTCATTGGCATCATAGTTATCAACGAAGTCAACAGTATTTTTATTGATATCACGAAGCATCTCTAGAGCAATCTTGCTCATACGTGCCTCAGTATAACGCTGGGCGGCAGCACCATCACCATCCATGGAACCAAAGTTCCCATGACCATCTACAAGCATGTAACGGTAACTCCACCATTGAGCCATACGGACCATGGCTTCATAGATAGAGGAATCCCCGTGTGGGTGATATTTACCCATGACATCCCCTGTAATACGAGCAGATTTTTTATGTGGTTTGTCTGGAGTAACTCCCAATTCATTCATTCCGTAGAGAATCCGACGGTGAACAGGTTTCAAGCCATCTCGAACATCAGGAAGAGCCCGCGCTACGATAACACTCATAGCGTAGTCAATAAAGCTCGTCTTCATCTCCTTTGTCAGATTGACATTCACTAAATTTCTATCCTGCATTAATAAATGCCTCATTTCACTATTAGTAATTAACTATATTATACCATAATGTCCGCTATATTTCAGATATCTAAAACCACTAAAACGTTTACATCAAGAACTGCAAGGCATATCCGTGACAAAGCTTTTTAAAAGTGATAAAATTGAAATAACTGGGGAAACCCCTGAATAAAATTAAGGAGATGTTTAGAATAATGACTTCAACTAAACAACACAAAAAAGTTATCCTTGTCGGTGATGGTGCTGTAGGTTCTTCTTACGCTTTTGCACTTGTTAACCAAGGAATTGCACAAGAGCTTGGAATTATCGAAATTCCACAATTGCATGAAAAAGCTGTTGGTGATGCGCTTGACCTTAGTCACGCCCTTGCCTTCACTTCACCTAAAAAAATCTATGCAGCTCAATACTCTGACTGTGCAGACGCTGACCTTGTTGTAATCACTGCAGGTGCGCCTCAAAAACCAGGTGAAACTCGTCTTGACCTTGTAGGTAAAAACCTTGCTATCAACAAATCAATTGTAACTCAAGTTGTTGAATCAGGTTTCAAAGGTATCTTCCTTGTTGCTGCTAACCCAGTTGACGTCTTGACTTACTCAACTTGGAAATTCTCTGGATTCCCTAAAGAACGCGTTATCGGTTCAGGTACTTCACTTGACTCAGCTCGTTTCCGTCAAGCACTTGCTGAAAAATTGGATGTTGATGCTCGTTCAGTGCACGCCTACATCATGGGTGAACACGGTGACTCTGAGTTCGCTGTTTGGTCACATGCTAACATCGCTGGTGTAAACCTTGAAGAATTCCTTAAAGACACTCAAAATGTTCAAGAAGCTGAATTGATTGAATTGTTCGAAGGTGTTCGTGACGCAGCTTACACAATCATCAACAAAAAAGGTGCAACATACTACGGTATCGCAGTAGCCCTTGCTCGTATTACTAAAGCAATCCTTGACGATGAAAACGCAGTACTTCCACTTTCAGTATTCCAAGAAGGTCAATACGGAGTTAAAAACGTCTTTATCGGTCAACCAGCTGTTGTTGGTGCACATGGTATTGTTCGTCCAGTAAATATCCCATTGAACGACGCAGAAACTCAAAAAATGCAAGCATCTGCAAATGAATTACAAGCTATTATTGACGAAGCATGGAAAAACCCAGAATTCCAAGCTGCTTCTAAAAACTAATTTAGATAGTAATAACTCCTTGAGTCATCAGGGAGTTATTTTTTATCTGTATTTGAACTAAACATTTTATGAAGTATACGTAAAAAACAACATAACTTTAAAAGCTATCGTGTCACAGTTTGGGCATAAATCCGAAAACTACCAATTAGATCTATCCTCACGTTACAAAAAGTCTGTAGCAAGCAGTATTTGACGAACTTGATACCGTCGCATTAAATCGAAAGTAAAAAGTTTTGCCCCATTTGTGCTCCATAGACAAAAAAGAGCCCATCATACAGGCTAGAAAGCTTGATATGATAGGCTTTTTAATGTTAGATTAACGTACTGTACGGATACGCATTGTGTTTGTACGAACAGCTTCTCCAACTGGTACACCAGCTACGATAACGATATCGTCACCAGATTGTACAAGTCCTGCTTCAACTGCTTTACGTTCAGCGATTTCGAACATATCGTCAGTTGATGATGGAGCATCTGTCAACATTGGGATAACACCCCAGTTCAACATCAATCCACGTTCTGTCAATTCGTCGAATGTCAATGCCAAGATGTCAGCATTTGGACGGTATTTAGAGATCAAACGTGCAGTGTGACCTGTCTTAGTAAGAGTTACAACCAATTTGATATCCATTGAGTTAGTAGCATCTTTAACAGCTGAAGCCATTACTTCTGTCTTAGAGTTACGTTCAAATGAATCTGAGTTCAAACGACCGTATTCGTTAAGAAGAGTTTGAGCGTTCTTGTCGATTGTAGCCATTGTAGTTACTGACTCAAGTGGGTATTTACCATTTGCAGACTCACCTGAAAGCATTGTTGCGTCAGTTCCATCGATAACAGCGTTAAATACGTCTGATACTTCTGAACGAGTTGCACGTGGTTTTTCAGTCATTGTTTCAAGCATGTTTGTTGCAGTGATAACAACTTTACCTGCAGCATTGACTTTAGTGATGATCATTTTTTGGTAAACTGGAACCATTTCGAATGGTACTTCGATACCCATGTCACCACGAGCAATCATGATACCATCAGCAGCTTCGATGATTTCATCCAAGTTATCGATACCTTGTTGGTTTTCGATTTTAGCGAACAATTGAACATGTCCATTTCCAGTTTCTTCACAGATTGCACGAACTTCGTTAACGTCTTTAGCAGTACGTACGAATGAAATCGCGATGAAGTTGATACCTTGTTCAAGACCGAAGCGGATATCATCGTTATCACGATCAGCAAGAGCTGGGAAAGGAATTTTAGTGTTAGGGATGTTAACACCTTTTTGTTTAGCAATTACGCCATCGTTTTCAACTTCAACTTCAAATTCACGAGTTGCATCATCTTTAGCAACCACACGAAGACCAAGTTTACCATCGTCAACCAAAACTTGACGACCAACTTCAACATCATCATAGATATCAAGAGCACCAGCAACGTTCAATGCAATCACATCACGAGTTGATTTGATTCCTTGTTTAGTTGCAACACGGATTTTCTCACCAGTTTTGTATGAATACTCTTTAGCTTCACCTTCGAACAATTCTGTACGGATTTCTGGTCCTTTTGTATCAAGAAGGAAACCAACTTTTTTACCTGCAAGTTTTTCTGCAAGTTTAACAGTTGCCATACGCTCACCTTGTTCTTGGTGGTCACCGTGTGAGAAGTTGAAACGGAATGTGTTAGCACCAGCTTCAATCAATTTGGCAATGTTTTTAGCTGAAGCTTCAACATCAAGTTTTTCACCCCAGTATCCGTCATCACCAAATTTTTTACCACCACGGATTTCTACCGCAGGTCCCAAAGTTGCAACGATTTTTACACGTTTATTCATGATTTTTGTGACTCCTTTATATATATGACCTTTTTGGTCTTATTAACTAAATTATAAATTATGACAAGCTCTTATTCAAGCTAGATAGCTCAAGGTCAGCCTTGTGTGGGTTGTTAACCACAATCTTACCATCTGCAGTAAGGCTAAACAATGCTCCTTCTTCTGCAGTTCCAAGAATTGGATTTTCAACCATTTTCTCGTTACGGATACCAACCGCAACACCACCGATACCTTCTTTAAGAAGTTTAACAGCATGGGCACCCATACGTGACGCCAAAACACGGTCACGCGCAGTTGGAGAACCACCACGTTGAATATGTCCAAGTTCTGTCACACGAAGGTCGCTTGTATCCCCAGCTTCTTTTAGTTTTTGACCAAATTCAGCTGCTGACATAACACCTTCTGCCAAGACGATGATGTTGTGTTTTTTACCACACTCATAACCACATTTAATGCTTTCTACGATATCTTCAATCTTGAAGCCTTCTTCAGGAATGATGATTTCATCAGCACCAGTTGCGATACCTGCCCAAAGAGCGATATCACCTGCGTTACGTCCCATAACTTCGATAACAAAAGTACGACGGTGACTTGATGACGTATCACGAATCTTATCGATAGCATCCATAGCAGTCGTAACCGCTGTGTCAAAACCGATTGTGAAGTCAGTACCAACGATATCGTTATCGATTGTACCTGGAAGACCGATAGCTGGGAAGCCATGCTCAGTCAAACGCATAGCACCGTGGTAAGATCCGTCACCACCGATAACAACTACACCTTCAATCCCGTGTTTTTTCAATTGCTCAATCCCTTTAAGTTGCCCTTCAAGTTGAGCGAACTCTGGGTAGCGAGCTGAGTGAAGGAAAGTACCACCACGAGAAATGATGTCTCCTACTGAAGCTGCATCTAGGGGATGAATTTCACCGGCAACCATACCAGCATATCCGTCATAGATACCAAACACTTCCATTCCTTCTGAAATTGCTTGACGAACAACTGCACGGATGGCAGCGTTCATACCAGGGGCGTCTCCACCACTAGTCAAAACAGCAATACGTTTCATATTGGTTATGCTCCTTTTTCTTTTAACATTCTTACTGATTATACCACATTTACGTTGAAAATTCTTCTATTTTCCGTAATTTTAGCGATAAATCGTTTTCATAACGATTCCATTCAATTTCGCTTCTAATTCATCAGATTTAGCTACAAAATGATGGGGAGAAACAATTGTTCTCTGTTCCTCTTCATACCTGATAATGACTGGGATTGGGCCTTTATACTGGTCTAAAATACGTGACATTTCTTGATCCGAGTCATAATTTTTTACCTGAATCCAAAAGCGCTCAGCCACTGCTTCTCTTATTTCTTGTGCAATCATTTGCAGACGACCGTCACGTGACTGAATTTTTCCTTTTATATAGTAGAAGGCTCCTTCTCTTACTTCCTGACCAACCTGTCGATATAAATCTGAAAAGAGGGTAACATCCAATTTTTTCTTACTGTCATCCACCTGTAAGAAAGCCATATTTTCACCCTTTTTTGTACGAATTACTTTTATCTTCTGAACTTCAACCAAGATAATAGCATAGCTATTTTCTGACAAACTACTAATAGGAGTAATCGGATAAATAGCCTTACTTGCAATAGCTTGTAGAGGATGTTTGCTGACGCCTACTCCTAGGAGCTCTTGTTCCATGTAGAATTTTTCTTGCTCCGTCCAGTCCTCCGAATCTTGCCAACTATAGATGGTCTCTCCAAATAAGCTTCCTAATACTTTCACAAATTCAAATAGATTAGCTAAATTATTGAATACTTTTTGACGATTTTTTTCAAATGAATCGAAAAGACCAACTTTTACCAAAGGTTCCAGCAAGGGAAGTTTCAAATAATTCTCAGGTAGTTTAGCTAAAAAATCTTCAATATTAGAATAAGGTCTATGTTCAATAATCCAAAGCGCCAAATCCTTGCTGAGCCCCTTAATCGATTTCAAACCTAGATAGATAGACTTGTTGGCAATTTTATCGTGATAGGGAATAGTATTAATGGACAATGGGGCTACTTCAAAACCTGCTTCTAAGGCATCTGTTACATAATCACTGTTGGCAGAATTTAACATGACCTGATAAAAAATGGCTGGATAATGTGTTTTGAAATAAGCCAACTGGAAGGCCAAGGCTGAGTAGGCATAGGCGTGAGATCTATTAAATCCATAACCTGCAAACTTCTCCATGACATCAAAGACCTGCTCTGCTTTTTCCGCAGTATGACCAGCTTCTATGGAGCCTTGAATAAAGGAAGCCCTCATCTCATGCATGGCAGAGGCATCCTTTTTCCCCATAGCTCGACGCAAAATATCGGCCTTACCAAGACTAAATCCAGCAAATCGCTGAGCAACCTGCATAACCTGCTCCTGATAGAGCATAATGCCATAGGTTGGAGCCAAAATATCCTCCAGAGCTGAATCTAGAACAGTCACTTCTTCCTGCCCATGTTTTCTAGCTACAAAATTATTGATATAATCACTAGCACCTGGTCGATTTAGGGAAGTAGTTGCTACAACATCTTCAAAACAGACTGGTTGCACACGTTTGAGCAGGCGAATAGCACCAGGTTGCTCAAATTGAAAGATACCTTTTGTATTACCAGACGCAAACAAAGCTAGGGTGTCGTTGTCTTCTAAATCGATTTCTTCAATTTTCAAGTGAATACCTTCTGATTCAGCAAGCAATTCTTGCATCTTCTGGACAAAGGTCAAATTTCGTAATCCCAAAAAGTCCATTTTCAATAGCCCGCTAGATTCAACTCCATGAGCATCATACTGGGTCAGTGGAATTTCGTCACCGTGCTTTAGTGGGATATAGTCTGTCAAATCTTGGTCACTGATTACAACACCAGCCGCATGGACAGAGGTTTGTCTTGGATAGCCCTCAATCTTGCAGGCAATTTCAAAGGCTTTTTGGTATTCTAACTTACTATTGATTTGCTGACGAAACTGGAGATTCCCCTCATAGGCCGACTCGAGATTATCACGAAAACTGATTTTCTTGGTAATTGCAGATAATTCATACTCTGGCACACCAAAGCGTTTCAAGACATCTCGCAAAGCTTGTTTGGCACCAAAGGTTGAAAAAGTAACGATTTGAGCCGCATGTTTACTACCATATTTATTACCAACATATCTGATAAAATCTGGACGATAAATATCTGGAATATCAATATCAATATCAGGCATGGTATAGCGTTCACGATTGAGGAAACGTTCAAAAATCAGATTTTTCTCTACTGGGTCAATCCCTGTAATGTCTAAAGCATAGGAAACCAAGCTACCAACTGCGGAACCTCGTCCCATTCCCATATAATAGCCATTCGAACGTCCAAAACGCAGCAAATCCCAGACGACCAAGAAATAATCATCAAAGCCCATATCATGAATAACAGCCAATTCTTGGTCTAGTCGTTCTTGATATTCTTTACTAGTCAACCCCTTCTGAGCAAGCCCAAGCTCAGCGCGTTCTCTCAACTCTTCTACTGCTGGTCTAGCTGGGTTAAAACGAGGCAATTTTAGACTAGTATCCAAGTCATAAGAAATACCTGAAATCAGCTTTTCTAAGTTTTCCAAGGCTTGAGGAAAACGTTCTTGGAATAGTTTCTCTAAAGAACTTGCTGATATAAAAACATCTTGTCTCGAACGCAAGGGAACTTCTCTGAGTGGTAGATTTTCTTTAATCGCTGTTAATACTTGAAGAACTTCTCTATCCTTACTTTCAAATGTATTGACCCGATACAATGGCAAAATAGGATGGTGAAATTCGCTGGCCAGTGTTTCTGGGTAAACCCCTATATAGTAATCACAGCCTAGATTTAACAACTCAAGTTCTTCAAAATAAGGCACAATTACCGCAATATCCTCTAGATACTGAGATAGAACTGACCAACTTTTCTCCCCCTGCATCTTTGCTGTTGAAAGTTTCATCAACTGCTGATAGCCCACACTAGATAAAGCTAAAAAGCGCAGATTCACATCCTTATCATCTACAATCACATTCATTTCAAGCCCTAACAAAGGATGAATGCCGTATTTTTTTGTAACCTCTAGAAAGTCGAAAGCCCCATAAAGATTGTCAATATCCATCATAGCCAGATGAGTGTAGCCGAATTCTTTAGCTGCTCTCACATACTTGTCGATTGAAATGACACTCTCCATAAAACTATAGACTGTTTTTGTATCTAGTTGTGCGATCAATTTACACTTCTCCTCTATCGTTCTCACTATATTATACCATTTTCAAAAAGAGAAAGAAAAGAACCTGAGATAGTAAATCTCAAGTTCTTTCTTTATCTGATTGCAAGTCAGCATCTAATGAGAATCAAAATGATTATTCTTCATCTTCTCTTTTCTTACGAGCAATCAATCCAAATCCACTTAGGGCTCCTAGAAGTCCAAGTGCTGCAAGGCTAGCATGATCTTCTGTACCTGTATTTGGAAGTTCACGTTGACCATCCATGTATTGAGGTGTAGAAGGCTCTGCTGGTTGAGCTGGAGTTGTTGGAGTTCCATTATTATTTCCATTGTTATCTCCATTATCTGCAGGTGTTACAGGTTGTGGAGTTTCTGGTTCTGGTTTTGGCTCAGGTTTTGGTTCCGGCTTAGGCTCTGGTTTAGGAGTTGGAGCTGGAGTTGGACCTGGGTATGGAGTTGGATTTGGTGTAGGATCCTTAGGAATGTAGTTGATTGGTGTATCTTTCGTTGGATCACCAGGTACCTCTGGTACTTCGTATCCTTTCGTTGGATCGTTTGGATCAACTGGTTTCAATGGTTGACCTTCTGGGTCTACAGGGATAAATCCTGGTACATAAGGTACTTTAGGTTTATCTGTTCCTGGTTTAGTTGGATCTTTAGGATCGTTTGGATATGTGATTGGATTTGTTGGTGTTCCTGGGATATTTGGAATCCATGAACCTAACTTATCGTAAATCACTGTTTCATTGATATCCTTGATTGTATCAGGAGTTACTTGTACATCTTTAGTTGATGATTCTAGATCACCAGCTTTAGCGATGTATCCTTTCACAACTGGTACTGGGTAACCGTTGAAGATATTATCGTTACGATCTGTTGTCCATTCACCATATGTGATTTCACCAGTTACTAAGTTAACTTTCGCTTCACGTGTGAACTTGATTGTTTCAACACGAGTTTCAGAAACTTCGTTTCCATTGCGATCTACATACTTGATCGTACGTGTAGCTGATTTCTCAGTTACAAGATCTTTCACAGTATTTGGCCATACTGGGCTGTTTGGATCGTTAGGGAATACTGGTTTACCTGGTTCTGGTGTAGATGGTGTCACAGGTGTTCCATCTGGATTCTTCGGTAAGTTTGGATCAGTTGGATCTATTGGTTTACCTGGTGTAACTGGAATAATTCTTTCAGCTACTGTTACAGTGAAGATTTGATCTACAGATTTATCTTTATCAAATACTCTATCTGTATCTTTAGATGGGAACTCGTTCTTAACGACTCTATAACCAGCTTTTTCAAGTTTTTCAATAGTCTTAGTTACTTCATCAACTTTAGACTTAGTGAAGTTAGCTCCTGAATCACCTTCATCAATTACTGGAGTTGATACTACTTTACCTTTTTCATCTACGAAGTTAGTGATAGCTTTTTGTTTATCAGTTACGTAAGTGATTGGCGTATCAGTTCCTGGATCTGTTGGTACTGGTGGTACTTCATATCCTTTAGTTGGATCGTTTGGATCTACTGGTGTTAATGGAACTAGTGGGTTATCCGGACTAATTGGTTTAGTTGGATCTTTTGGTACCACTGGTGTAGTTCCTGGTACGTAAGGAACGATTGGTCTATCGTTTCCTGGTTTCGTTGGATCTGTTGGATCATTTGGATACGTAACCGGAGGAACTGGTGTAGAACCTTCTGGTACTTTTGGAATCCATGAACCAAGTTTAGTGTAAACTACTTCGATATTTTCATCTTTAGAGTCTGCAGTTAATCCTGTTGTAGCTGCTACTTCTTTTTGTTTCGCATCTTTCAGGATGTAGCCTTTAACGACTGGTGATTCAACTTTATCGAATGTTGTATCTCCATCTTTAGCTGTCCAGTTACCGTAAGTGATTTCACCTGTTACTGAATTGATCTTAGCTTCACGATTGAATGTAACTTTATCAGTTACTTTCTTAGCTACTTCCTCACCTTTTTCGTTAACATACTTAATTGTACGGTTCACGTGGCGAGTTGTATCAATCTTCTTAATTAGATCTTCAGTCCATTTTGGTCCATCAGGGTTCTTAGGATCGATTGGATCACCTGGTTTTGGTTTATTAGGATCATTTGGATTTTCTGGATCTACTGGTTTGATTGGCTCAACGTGTGGTGTAACTGTAACTACGAAGCTTTGATCTACTTTCGTATCTTTATCGTAGTTCTTATCTGTAGCAGTTGTGAATCCGTCACTTACTAAGTCATATCCTAGAGCTTTCAATTCAGCAAGTTTAGCTACTGTACTGTAGTCGATTGGTTCTCCAGATTTACCTTCTAGGTTATCTGTGTGAAGTACTGTTCCAGTTCCTTCTACCACATAAGTTACTTTTGCTTTCTGAGTATCTTTCTCATAAGTGATTTCAGTATCTTCTGTTGGGGTTTCAGGTGTTGGTGGAACATATCCTTTACTTGGATCGTTTGGATCTACTGGTTTCAGTGGGTTTCCATTTGGACCTTTTGGTGTAGTTCCTGGTACGTAAGGTACGATTGGTCTATCGTTTCCTGGTTTTGTTGGATCTTTTGGATCGTTTGGATATGGAGTTGGATCGATTGGAGTTACTCCTTCTGGTACTTTCGGTACCCATGAACCAAGTTTAGTGTAAACTACTTCGATGTTTTCATCTTTAGAGTCTGCAGTTAATCCTGTTGTAGCTGCTACTTCTTTTTGTTTAGCATCTTTCAGGATGTATCCTTTAACTACTGGTGATTCTACTTTATCGAATGTTGTATCCCCACCTTTAGCTGTCCAATCACCGTAAGTGATTACACCTGTTACAGCGTTGATTTTACCTTCACGAGTGAATGTAACTTTATCTGTTACTTTCTTAGCTACTTCCTCACCTTTTTCGTTAACATACTTGATTGTACGGTTAACGTGACGAGTTGTATCGATTTGTTTAATTAGATCTTCTGTCCATTTTGGTCCATCAGGGTTCTTAGGATCGATTGGATCACCCGGTTTTGGTTTGTTTGGATCGTTCGGATTAGTTGGATCTACTGGTTTGATTGGCTCAACGTGTGGTGTAACTGTAACTACGAATCTTTGATCTACTTTCGTATCTTTATCGTAGTTCTTATCTGTAGCAGTTGTGAATCCGTCACTTACTAAGTCATATCCTAGAGCTTTCAATTCAGCAAGTTTAGCTACTGTTGAGTACTTGATTGGTTCTCCAGATTTACCTTCTAGGTTATCTGTGTGAAGCACTGTTCCAGTTCCTTCTACCACATAAGTTACTTTCGCTTTTTGAGTATCTTTCTCATAAGTGATTTGCGTATCTTCTGTTGGGTTTCCAGGTGTTGGTGGAACATATCCTTTACTTGGATCATTTGGATCTACTGGTTTCAGTGGGTTTCCATTTGGATCTTTTGGAGTTGTTCCTGGAACGTGAGGAATCACTGTTGTTGGTGTTCCTGGTTTCGTTGGATCTGTTGGATCATTTGGATATTGAGGTTTATCAATATTTGGTTTGTCAAATCCTTCTGGTACTTTCGGTACATATTTACCTAGTGGTGAGTAAACTACGTTTACTACTGAATCAGCTGCATCATGAGCAACGTTTTCTACTTTTTCAGCTGCTTTAATATCTGCAACATATCCTTCGATGACTGGAGACGTTACTTCTGCTAATGTTTGTGGTTTAGTCCAATCAGAAGTATAAGTGATTTCACCTGTTACTTTGTTTAGATCACCTTTACGAGAGTAACGAAGTTTTTGTTCTACAGTAGCTGCAGCTTCTTGACCACGTTTAGCTTCTTCTACTTTATCAGTATTCGCATATCTGTAGTTGATTGTACGATTTACCTCATCTAGTAATCCAAGTTGTTCGTATGTACGTTGTTTTGGATCTCCCGGTACTTTGTCTCCTGGTTTTGGAGTAACATTAGGATTATTTGGATCTAGCGGTTTATCTGGATCGATTGGAGTAATTCCTTCTTTAACGATTACGTAGTAAACTTGGCTAATTCCTTTATCACCTTTATCGTCTTTGTCATCGAATGTACGGTTTTCCTCAGCGTAGAATGCTACACGTTCTGCTGTATAAGCTGGATCAGTTGGTTCAACAACTTCATAACCTTTAGCTTCTAACTCAGCTTTAACGTTATCAACATTTGTTGTCTTGATTGCTTTACCTGTGTCTCCTGCTTCCGCAACTGATACGTGAACTGCAGTTCCATCAGCTTTAATGAAGTGAACTAGAGCTACTTGAGAACCATCCTTAACATACGTGATTGTAGTGTTTTGAGTTGGATCTTCCGGTACTTTTGGTACTTCATATCCTTTCGTTGGATCGTTAGGATCTTTCGGAGTTAATGGTTTACCGTTTGGTCCTACAGGTGTTGTTCCAGGGATGTATGGTACTACTGGAGTTTCAGCAGGTGTCCCTGGTTTTGTAGGATCGTTTGGATCATTTGGATATGGTTTTGGAGTTAAGTCAGTGTTCGCTGGAGGTGTTACTCCTTCAGGAATTACTGGTACATATGAACCAAGTTTACGGTAGATAATTGTTTCTTCACTATCTTTATCTGTAGCTTTAACATTTTCACGAGCTGTAGATTTAGCGGCTGAAGCTACATATCCAGGTTTATCTGGAGTTGTTATAGAATCGATTGTTGTATCGTCACCTTTAGCTTTCCAATCACTAAAGTTAGAGATTGCTCCAGTTACTGGATCTAAGTCAGCTGTACGAGTGAATGTTAATGTTTGGACATTATCAGGGATACCTGCATCTGATCCGTCAGCTAGTTTGTAGTGAACTGTGTGCGTTACTTCTTCGATTAATCCTAATTCTTTGTACGTACGACCTTTTGGATCGTTTGGTACTTTGTCTTCAGGTTTTGGAGTAACAGCTGGAGTATTTGGATCTGCTGGTTTAGAAGGATCTAATGTTACTGGTTTTGTAGTATAAACTACTGTTTCATTAATGTCTTCAGCAGTTGCTGTTACTTCTGATGCTGGTACAGTCACTTTATTTGGAGTGTAATTCTTAATTTCTGGTGAAGTTACTTCTTCAAATGTTTGAGCTGGTGACCAGTCTCCGAATGTAATCTTACCAGTTACTGGGTTAATTGTTGCTGAACGTTTGAACTCTTTCGTTTCTTCTACTGAATCAGCAGCCTTCTTACCGTCTGCATATACATAGTTGATTGTACGTTTAACTTCTTCTTTACGTCCATCTTCTAACTCTTTGATTAACTCTGGAGTCCATTTTGGTCCTGTTGGATTATTTGGATCAATTGGTTTATCTGGAGTTGGTGCTGGATCATTTGGATTTACAGTTACTGGTTTAATCGCTACAAGGACTTTGTATTCTTGGTTAGTCTTAGAGTCTGCATCAAACTTACCATTTTCTGGGTAGTTGTTTTCAACAACTGTATATCCTTTAGCTTTCAGAGCTTCGATTGTAGCTGTTACTTCTGTACCTTTCGTAAATGCTTTTCCTGTATCTCCAGTATCAACGATTGATTGAGCCACTCCACCTTTTTCAGTCTTATCCGTTTCACTGTTTACTTCAATGAAATGAACAACCGCTACTTGAGAACCATCTTTCGTATAAACAATTGTTGTATCCTCAGTTGGATTTGTTGGTGTTGGTGGGTTATAACCTTTCGTTGGATCGTTAGGATCTTTTTGAGTTAATGGTTGTCCATCTGGTCCTACTGGTGTTGTTCCTGGAACATATGGAATCGTTGTTGTTGGTGTTCCTGGTTTTGTAGGGTCATCTGGATTGTTTGGATATTGTGGATTTTCAATTGTCGGAGGAGTGAATCCTTCTGGAACAACTGGTACAAATTTACCTAAATCTTTATAGATAACTTTTTCAATAATATCTTTATCCGTTGCATTAACACCCGTTACATCTTGCTTAGATGACTCAACATCTCCTGTAGCTACGTATCCAGTTTTAACTGGTACTACAGCTTTACCTTCAAGAGTTGTATCGTTATCTTTAGCAGTCCATTCACTATAAGTAATTTCACCTGTAACTCCATTTACTGATGCTGTACGTGTGAAGCTTACTGTAGTTTCATGTTTAGGTTCTGCATCAGTTCCACGTTTAGAAGTATCTGCTACATCATCTGCATAAGTATACGTAATTGTACGTTTTACTTCTTCTGCCAGTTTAAGATCTTTATATTTTGGTCCATTTGGATTTTTTGGATCTACTGGTTTTTCAGGATCGAAGTTTGGATCTTTTGGATCAATTGTAATTTGTTTTGTTTTGTAAACTACAACTTCTTCATAATCAGCAGCATCTGCCGTCACAGTTTTCGCTGGTACGTCACTTACTGTTGGATTACTTACTAATGCTGAAGTGTATCCGTCAATTGTAGGAGTTATTACAGCTTCAAATCCATCAGTTGTCTTAGGTGTCCATGCTCCATATTCAACTTCTCCTGTCACAAGGTTAACTTTAGCTGTTCTAGTAAATTCAAGCGTTTGAACTTTCTTAGCTACAACATCTGTTCCAAGTTTGCCATCTTCTACTGGAGTTGCATTTTCATATACATACTTGATTGTACGTGTTACAGATTCAGTTGTCTTCAAGTCTTTAACAGATTCTGGCCATTTTGGTCCATCTGGTTTTGTTGGATCTACTGGTTGACCTGGTTCTGGTTTCACATAACCTGGAGTTGTTGGATCAGTTGGAATATCTTTAACAATCGGTTTGAATGTTACTGTATACTCTTGGTTTGTTGATGCATCAGCGTCAAATACTTTTTCAGCATCTGTTGATGGATAATCTTTTTCACCTGCATTTACATTAGCTACTTTTTCATATCCACGAGCTAAGATCTTATTGATTGCCGCAGTAACATCCGCATCTTTCGTAAAGGCTTTACCTGTATCTCCTGTATCGACTACTGATGGTTCTAATCCTTTACCAGTTGTATCTACAAATTTCGTTACAGCTACTTGAGAACCATCTTTCGTATAAACGATTGTTGTATCCCCTGTTGGTGTTGTTGGAGCTGGTGGTAAGTATCCTTCTTCTTTATTAGCAGGGTTTTTCGGTGTCAACGGTTGTCCATCTGGTCCTACTGGTGTTGTTCCTGGAACATATGGAATCGTTGTTGTAGTTGTTGGATCACCTGGTTTAGATGGATCATCTGAGTTTGGATATTGTGGATTTTGAATTGTAGGAGGAGTGAATCCTTCTGGTACAACTGGTACATATTTACCTAGTGCTTTATACACTACTTTTTCCGTAATATCTTTATCTTCTGCTTTAACTGATGTTACATCTTTCTTAGATGAATCTACATCGCCTGTCGCTACATAACCTGCTACTTTAGGAAGTTCTGCTTTTCCTTCTAATGTAGTGTCATTATCTTTAGCTTCCCATTCTCCGTATGTGATTTCTCCTGTTACTGGGTTCACTTGAGCTACACGAGTATAGTTCACTTTTGTAGTGAATGGATCAGCTACATTCGTTCCAGCTTTATTGCCATCTTTTTCAGCTTGGTTCAATTCACTTGCTTCTGTTGAGTAAGTGTACGAAATTGTACGTGTTACTTCTTCAGTATTTTTCAATTTCGCAAGTAATTCGTCAGTCCATTTTGGTCCATTTGGATCATTTGGATTAATTGGCTCATCTTTCTTAGGTTCTTTATAACCTGGAGCTTTGGGATCAACAGTGATTAGTTTAGTTTTGTATACTACTACTTCTTCGAAGTCTTTATCTGTAGCCGCAACAGTTTTCTCTGGTACATCAGCTGTTGTTGGAGTTACACCTGCAACTGCCGCTGTGTATTTCTCTAATACTGGAGATGTTACTGCTTCGAATTTTTGGTTCGCTGACCAATCTCCGTATGTGATTTCTCCTGTCGCAACATTAATCTTACCAGGACGAGTAAATTTAAGTGTTTTAACTTTCTTGTCAGCTACACTTGTTAGATTAGATTCTGCTACTGGAGTACCGTCTTCGTATACATACTTAATTGTACGTGTTACTTCTTCTTGTACTTTTACAGCGTTGATTAATGCTTCAGTCCATTTTGGTCCATCTGGATTACTTGGATCGAGTGGTGTTACACCTGGAGTTGGTTTTGGATTATCGTTACTTGCTGGTTTTGTTGGATCAAATGATGGAATATCTACTACTTTAGCTTTGAATTTCACCACATATTCTTGATCAACTGCAGCATCTTTATCGAATTTGTCTGTTGATACAAATCCGTTATTTACAAGTTCGTAACCTTTCTTAGCAAGCTCAGCAATCTTATCAGTTACTGAAGTTGCTGTTGTTGCTGGGTAAGCTGCTTCTGATTTACCTGTCACAACAACTGGATCTGCAAGACCAGGAGTAATGACTTTATTTGTATTAGTAGGATCTACTTCTACAAACTTAACTACAGCTTTTTGAGCAACTGGAGTATAAAGTACTGTAATCTTGTAATCATCTGCTTCTGCATCAATTGCTGCAGTTGCTTCTACAGTAGCGTTATCTGGAACATAACCAGTTACTTCTGGAGAGTTAACAAGGTTAAATTTATCATCTTTTACTTTTTCTGCATCAGATAATTTAATTGCATCGTTAGATGTTCCACCTACTGGAGTCCATGGTCCAAATGTAACGATTGATTTTTGAGTATCTGTTGCATCTGCTGCGATTGCTTTGTTTGTGATGTGGTCGTAGTAAACTGTACGAGCTTTGTATTCTTCAGGAGAATCATATCCACTCTTATCTAATACCGCTTTGTAAGTTGCGTATTCTGTTGGATATACTTTCGCAGCTAATGTGTAATCGATTGTACGGTCACGTTCAAAGTGAAGTGTTTCAGTCACTGTTGGTGCAGCTGTTGTTCCACGTTTATCAGTTGGTACATCATCTGTACTAGCATATTTATACTCAATTGTACGTGTTACTTCTTGAGTATCTTTAATTTTACGAGTAACTTTCTTGTGACGTAGGTAAACATTGAATGCTTGGTCTACATCTTTATCATCATCGAACTTACGTCCACCCTCAATAGCTGTACCTTGAGTATTGTTTGTATAATCATCGGTTACTAATTCATAACCTTGGTCTTCATATTTCTTGATTGTTTTAGCTGTTAAATAAGGAATCTTAGTATGAGATTTACCTTCAAGTGTTGTAACACCATAAGTTGTTTTCGCATCTGGATTTGTTGCAGGTGCTGTATTAGCGTTTTGTACTTCAAGAATACGTGCGTCACCTGTAGCATCTAAGTCAATGTATGTTACTTTAGCTTTTTGTTTATCAGCTTTATAAACAACATACATATCAAAGTTATCTGTATCATCAGAAGTTACTTCTGATACTAATGGTTCATATGCTCCAACATCTTTCGTATTATCTTCTACTGGAGTATAGATTCCGACAGGTTGTTTATTGTTATGAATATGGCCCATCTTACCATCTGCACGAGGAGTGAAGTCTGCTGTTACTACTTCTGCAGTATATCCTTTAACAGTTGGTGAGATAATTTCTTTAAATTTAGAATTATCCGCACTTGAAGATGTCCATTTACCAATGATAATTGTTCCTTGATTGAACTTAGTTCCTTTTGGAATTGTTTGTCCAACTTTATAAGTTGTTCCTGCTGCATCCGTTACTTGGTTTGTTGTAATGATTTCTTTATCTGTTTCACCAGCCTCAGTAAAGATTTGATAATCACGAGTATAGTCAATTGTTTGTGTACGAGTAACTGGTGTGTTATCGATTGCTACAATTGGATTATTATCTTTATAAGAATCTTGGCTTGTTGGATTATCGTTATCATTTTCATATACATAATGAATTGTACGAGTAATTGATGCTTTCGACTGTGGTTTAACAATTGGAGTATATTTGGCCTTACCATAGTCAGTTCCATAGCGACTTGTTACAGGGTCTCCTGCTACTTTATTG
The DNA here is from genome assembly GCF_022137125.1 of Streptococcus mitis. Taxonomy (GTDB): domain Bacteria; phylum Bacillota; class Bacilli; order Lactobacillales; family Streptococcaceae; genus Streptococcus; species Streptococcus mitis_CE. Next base: position 164,004 of record NZ_JAKNEQ010000003.1, read on the forward strand.
TTATAGTCAATATCCGGTTGTTGTTTTGTTACACCTGTACCTGTTCCTACGAACTTAGGATCTGGTGTGAATGTAATTTCACCAGTATCTTGATTTAATGTATAAGTACCTTCATTTTCAATTACGATTTCTGTATCTGTTACTTTAGTGTAACGACGAGGCACACTTGTTACCGCTCCAGTCACTGGATCAATATGAACTGCATTTGGAAGAGTAACATTCATTAAGTCTTCGTAAGTAGTTTTTTCACGTGTTCCTGCTGGAATCGTATCTACAGAGTTTTTAGAATAAGTTTTACCATTTGCGGCAACAAATTCTGTAGTAGAACCACCAACTAATTGATCTACTGTTGTATCGTTCGCAAGAGTAATATCAGGATTTCTTCTGACACGGTTACCTGGTACATTTTCACCTGTTTTATAAGTGATTTCCCAGAATGAACGTTGAGCTTCTCCTCTAATATTAAGAGGAGTTACTAAAACATCCCCAATTTTTAGTTTTTGTCCAGTTGGAACAACTACCTGAGCGCCATCTCTGATTACTGTTGTTGGCTCTACCGTTGTCGGCTCCTTACTCATTACTTTAGCACCTGCTGGAACTGTACCACCTCCGTAGTTAACATTATGAAGTGTTACATTTCCTGTACCTGTAATTGTATATGTTTTATCATTTTCAAACACTGGAGTCCCTGCTGGAAGAGTTTTAGGAGCGAATGTAGCTTGCGTTCCATCATCTAAGGTTATTGTTGTTGGCTCTGTTACCTTAGTATTTTCTCTATAGAATTTACCAGGAATCTCTTTCTTAGTTGCAAATGTTGGTTTTTTAGTTTTATCTAGTATTACATAATCAGACGTATATCTAACATCTTCAACTTTGTCATTTGATACAGTTTCGACAGTACCATAAACTGGAATTGTTGGATTAGATTTTTGAACAGCACCTTGAACATTTTCAGTAGTTGTATCTTCACCAACAGGTTTCACATCAATGACTGTTGGAATATATACAGCATCCATTGAACGACTACCATTATATTCATTATTCACATTTGATGTTAGTTTATCCTTATCGGCTAATCGGTCTGATGCTAAAATCTCTTTAAGAGTTGCATCTGTTAAATCCCAACCAGTCGAATTACGGTTTTGGTCCCAACCACGAATAACTGCTCCACGGGCAGTTCCTACATATCCTGCTTCAGGTTTAAAATCAACTGTTGTTCGATAATTTCCTGAAGCATCTTTAATATTTTGCCCATTTTCTCCAGCTTTGTTTAAAGTATATTCCCCAACTTTATTTCCAGCAGTATCGTATTCTGTATATTTAGATAAGTAGTATTCAGTTTTACCTGTTGTAGGATTTACGACTTTAACCGCTGTACCTAAAGTATTTCCTCGTTTATCTTTTACTACTACTTCTGAACCTTTATAAACAGTTGTTCCTTCTGGATCTACTACGTTCACGTTTGTATTACCTGTTGGTTCTTCACTTGCAACAACTGATTCCGTTAATACAAACTTAGGAGCAACTGTTGGTTCCATTTGGTTCCATGCTGTATATTTTGAAGATTCTGTTTTACCTGTTGCAGTAAACAATTCAGTAGTTCGAATATCTAATTTTTGTTCTCTACCTTGGAAGTCTTTTGTTTCATTTCTTGCCCCACGTGGTGGGTGAACTACGTGTGTCTGGAAGTCTTCTACTTCCCCTGAAGATGCAACACCAGTTGGTAAATCAACATCTGCTTTATCTAAAGCAATACGTAAACGTACACCTAAATTATCAACAGATGTATCTAATAATTGAGGAGTATTTTTCCATTTTAATGTGTAAGTTCCTTCTTTTGTTACTTCTACTAATTCAGAAGCTTCATACAAATCGAATTTACCATTGTTGTTGAAGTCAACCCATCCTCGAATATATGCCTTCTCGTTATTTGTCCCTGGATTTGCACGAACTCCTTTTAATTCATATTCATTTGCAGCCCCTTGACGTAATGCATAATTCGTTGCTACAGCTGGATCTAATAATTGACTTTCACCTTCATCGGCTAATACACCTACACCAATGACACCTTCAGCTTTATTAAAGATTCCTTTAATTGGTAATTTTGACTTAGGATCAGTGACTGATAAGATATCATCTTGTCTTAAAGCTACTGTTGAGCCATCTGCTTTACGGATAACGGTATTCCCATTTCTTTGAATTTCGTAAATACCTGTTTCACCTTTTTCATTTGTAACAGTTGTTCTTCCACTTTGAAGTTCAATCTTTTCATACTTGTCTGTATTCACCAAGTCATCAAGGGCCCATGCTCCAGATGGTTCTTTTTCAACAGAACGGAAATCAGGGTCACCTTTTTGTGAACCTAAATATGGTTGAGTAGCTACTGTGCTACTTCCATCAGAGTTTGTTCTTACAAGGTTACCAATGAAGTGCTGAGCTGAACCATATGTAGCTGGAGCATCTCCACCATCATAAATTACAAATCCAATCGTACCCGCTTGAGAACCTTGAGTATTCATATAAATAGATAAATTAGAAACATTTTGACTTAATCCTACTGGTAAGTCATTTCCACTTTGAATAGTAGTCCATGCAGGCCCAAATAATTTTGTTCCATACATAGAAACATTTCCGTTTTTATCAGTACTTAACCATTCGGTTCTCTTATATCCAGGTTTTTCAAATGAATTAGCATTTCTTCCCAATAATTCCGAATTAATTGGTACAACACCATTCCCACCCTTAGGATTTTTATTTAAGGCTAAAAATTGTTCCCAATTCGTTCCATCAGTCTCAAATTGAAGAACTTCAATTTCTCCGGCTTCCTCAGCATCTACCGCAATTGCATTTACTGCAACAGGACGGCTATTGTATGTAGCCGAAAGTGAGAAATTCACCCCTACATTAGCACTATCATATGCTGCCGTGAAAGCAGTCATCTGAGGAGTTCCATCTTCATTATCAGTAGATAGACCCACGTGCTTCATATGAGAATAAGTTTTATCTTGATAGGCCAAAACGACATCAACGGGATCACCAGCTCTTCTTCCAGTAGATGTTTGATCCTTATTCATCACGTTATAAGCTTTACCATTTGAATCTTTGAATGGATTTGTTGCTACATTTTTAGGTGCTAAAGATGTTACAGTAGCAGTTAATTCATATCCTTCTACAGAGGTCTTAACTGTAAACTTCATACCTTCTTGAAGAGCTTCGAAAAACTCTCCTTTAGAACTTGCATCACGGCCATTCATATTTTGTGCACGTCCATCATTATAGAAGTGTTTTGAATAACGAGCTGGACCATTTTTCAACCATTCATCGTCTAAAGTTGTCCCTTTGCGACCATCAGCATATGTTACTTCACGATAGTATGTAAATACCCCTGTTTGTTCTACACCATAGCGGTCTCTAATCACTTTAGTAACTGGCGAAGATAAGTGTTTAACTTCTCCTACTTTAGTTCCATCTGTATATGTGATTTTAGATGAACCGAAGTCGAACCAGTTAATAGATTTCTTCAATTGTTCAGTATTACGATTAGCTGTATACCCTTTAATTACTTCTGATGTTGGGAATGTAAATTTCTGACCATTTGCAAGAGTAACTGTTGTTTCACCAACTAAATTACTTTTACTATTAACATTTACTTGAATTTTATCAGCATCTGTTAAATCAGGATTTGCAATGCGGAATTGACGAATAATTTCCGCTATTTCTTCTTCCGTAACATTGTTGTAGTTTGCTACCGGTGTAATTTGGGCAGGCTTAACAACTAATTTGTTATTATTTGTAGTTGCATCCGGCAACACTGCTTCTACTTTACCTACGTGTCCTGCACGTTTCATCTCAGCATAAACTGCTTCGATAGCTGATGAGATACGTTGAAGTTGGGCATCCAATTCTTCCTTAGTGATCTCGCCTGCGGCAAGAGCTTTCTTAGATGCTTCGATTTGGACTTTAGCTGAAGCTACTGCAGCTGCAATAGCTTCTTTTCCTGCTTTATCTTCTGCTTTTTTATTTGCATAGTTTGCGGCAGTTGTATTCAGCACTTCTGCTTCAGATGTCAACTGTTCAAGGACAGTTTTAGTAGCAGTAATTGGGTTTTCTGCTTTCTTTTCGTCCTTTTTATCAGCTTTTTCATCAACTGCTTTATCAGCTTTTTTGTCTGTTGCAGGAGTTAGAGTTGCTTTTTCTTTATCAGCAGCTTCTGCTTTTTCAGTTGCAGTAGCTTCAGATGCTTTTTCATCTTGCTTAGATGCTTCAGCAGCTAATTTTGCAACTTCTTCATCACTTAAGGCTGGCTTTTCTACTACAGTCGCTTCTGTAGTGGTAGAAAGAGCTGGTTTCGTCACATTTGTAACATTCTCACTTGCCTTATCATCTTTTGGAGCAGATGCAACAGCTTCTGTTTTATTTTCAGTAGTTGCTTCTTCTGCCTTGGCAGTCGTTTGGGCAGCACCCAAAATCAAGGCTGTCCCCAACAGTACACTCGCAGCACCAAAATGATACTTACGAATAGAGAAACGTTGGCTCAAGCCATACCAATCAAAAGATTTATTTTTTCGTCTTTTTGATTTATACATAATCTTTGCTTTCCATTTTTTTATTTGCAATCATCAATGCACAATTACATAGTATATATTTTACCACAAAAACACTATTACTTCAAGAAGAATCAATTATATATATATATATATATCAACATTACTTGCTAGCTTTTTGCTGTTATTTATATTTAGTATGATATTTATTTTTTGCTTTTATCTTGGTATTTTTTTACTTTTTTGATATAATAAATTAAAGTATAATTTTACTGGAGGATTTATGCGTTTTAATCAATTTAGCTATTTAGCGCTACCCAAAGATAGAATTATCTTTGAATTAAAAAAGTATGGGTTTGATTTACCAGTCAACATTACAAATAAAAAAATGCTTGAAGCGTTTCTTATTCGTTTCTTTTTTAATTATAAAGATAGTGCCTATCCTCTGTCCAGTTTGGCAGTTGATAAAGAAACTGACTTACTGACTTTTTTTCAGTCAGACAAAGAGTTGACTGCGGATATTTTCTACACTGTGGCCTTTCAACTTTTAGGCTTTTCTTATTTTGTTGACTTCGAAGACAGTGATATTTTTCGTAAAGAGACTGGTTTTCCTATTGGGTATGGTGACTTGATTGAAAATCTCTATCAGTTACTTAATACTCGCACCAAAAAGGGAAATACTCTTATCGACCAACTTGTTAGCGACGGTCTTATTCCTGAGGATAATGACTACCACTACTTTAACGGTAAGAGTTTGGCTACTTTTTCTAGCCATGATGTGATTCGAGAAGTGGTCTACGTTGAGTCTCGTGTCGATACTGACCAAAAAGGGCTTCCAGATCTAGTCAAGGTTAGCATTATTCGTCCTCGTTATGAGGGACAAATCCCTGCTATCATGACGGCCAGTCCTTATCATCAGGGAACCAATGACAAGGCAAGCGATAAGGCTCTCTACAAGATGGAGGGTGACCTTGAGGTCAAACCTGCTCACAAGATTGAGCTAGAAGAACCTCAACTAAATCTCGTCCAACCTCATGGCCAAGCTGAGCTTGTGTCAGAAGCTGAGGAAAAGCTAAGTCACATCAACTCTAGCTATACACTCAATGACTACTTTCTTCCACGAGGTTTTGCCAATCTCTATGTCTCAGGTGTTGGTACCAAAGACTCTACTGGTTTCATGACTAATGGCGACTACCAACAAATTGAGGCTTATAAAAATGTCATCGATTGGCTTAATGGTAGTTGCCGTGCCTTTACCGACCACACGCGCCAGCGTCAAGTCAAAGCTGACTGGTCAAATGGTAAAGTAGCCACAACTGGACTTTCTTATCTAGGTACCATGTCTAATGGTCTAGCGACCACAGGTGTCGATGGTTTAGAAGTTATCATTGCCGAGGCTGGTATTTCCTCATGGTACAACTACTACCGTGAAAACGGTCTGGTGACTAGCCCAGGCGGTTATCCAGGTGAGGACTTTGACTCTCTTGCTGAGTTAACCTATTCTCGTAATCTCTTGGCTGGCGACTATATCCGTGGCAATGTGGCTCACCAAGCTGACTTGGAAAAAGTAAAAGAGCAGTTAGATCGCAAGTCTGGAGACTATAATCAATTTTGGCATGACCGCAATTATTTGCTCAATGCCGATAAAGTAAAGGCAGAGGTTGTCTTTACCCACGGTTCTCAGGATTGGAATGTTAAACCACTCCATGTTTACCAGATGTTTCATGCTCTCCCTAATCATATCAACAAGCACCTCTTTTTCCATAATGGCGCTCATGTGTACGTGAACAACTGGCAGTCCATTGACTTCCGTGAGTCCATGAATGCCTTATTGACTAAGAAATTGCTGGGACAAGATACAGATTTCCAACTTCCTACTGTTATCTGGCAGGATAATACAACACCTCAGACTTGGTTATCACTTGATAAGTTTGGTGGGCAAGAAAACTTTGAAACCTTCTCACTTGGTCAAGAAGAGCAAGTGATTCAAAACCAGTATCCAGATAAGGATTTTGAGCGTTATGGTAAGACATACCAAACCTTCAATACAGAACTCTATCAAGGGAAAGCCAATCAAATTACTATTGACCTTCCTGTAACCAAAGATCTTCACTTGAACGGTCGTGCCCAACTCAATCTTCGTATCAAATCCAGTACAAATAAGGGGCTCTTATCTGCCCAACTGCTAGAATTTGGACAGAAGAAATACCTACAACCTTATCCAGCTGTATTAAGTGCTAGAACCATTGACAACGGTCGCTACCACATGTTGGAAAATCTCTGTGAATTACCTTTTAGACCAAATGCACAACGAGTCGTGACAAAAGGCTATCTCAATTTGCAAAATAGAAATGATTTACTGTTAGTAGAGGATATTACTGCAGATGAATGGATGGATATCCAGTTTGAACTGCAACCGACTATTTACAAGTTAAAAGAAGGAGACACTCTCCGTTTAGTCCTCTATACTACTGACTTTGAAATCACCATACGTGACAACACCGCTTACCACCTGACTGTTGATCTTGAACAGTCTACTCTTATCCTACCTTGTCAAAAGGTATAATATATCAGAATTTCAATATGGAACTATTTCCACTTGAACAGTCTAAGGAAACATAAACTTAGTATCAAATTCACTCTCAAAGAAGGACTTGTGATAAGCCCATAACTGGAGTTTGAACAAAAGATACCGCCCCATAACCAACATGTGTGACCCTCTATCATACTCGCTACCACACTACATGTTGGAAAATCTCTGTGAATTAACATTAATCGTAAATTCACAACAAGTCGTGACAAAAGGCTACCCTAATTGAATGATTTACTGTTAGTAGAGGACACCAATGTAGATAAACGGATAGATACCCAATTCATCTACACTCAACTAGTGACAAGTTAAAAGAGTGGGATTTTCTCCATTTAGTCCTATACTACTGACTTTGAAATCATCATACGTGACAATACCGCTTACCACCCGACTGACGATTTCGTTCCGTCCACGCTTTCTGTACCCAGTACAAGGAGTAACATTTTATGAATAAATCTGAACACCGACACCAACTCATACGAGCTCTTGTAACGAAAAACAAGATTCATACTCAAGCTGAGCTACAAGCTCTTCTTGCCGATAATGATATTCAAGTTACACAAGCTACACTTTCGAGAGATATTAAAAGTATGAACCTCTCAAAAGTACGTGAAGAAGACAACTCTTACTACGTGCTCAATACAGGCTCTATCTCAAAATGGGAGAAACGTCTCGAAATCTACATGGAAGATGCTCTTGTCTTGATGCGTCCCGTTCAACACCAAGTCCTCCTTAAAACCCTTCCTGGACTTGCGCAATCCTTTGGTTCTATCATTGATGCATTAAGTTTCTCTGACGCTATCGCTACTCTCTGTGGTGATGATGTCTGCCTTGTCATCTGCGAAGATGCAGAAGCTGCTCAAAGATGCTTTGAAGAACTGAAAAAATTCGCTCCACCATTTTTCTTTGAAGAATAAGAAAATTCCGTGTCTGATGTGGCACGGAATTTTGTTATATTCTTTACTGAGATGGATTTTCTTTTTTAGTTCGTGCTAATCTCAGGGCACGATTTGGATTGAGACGATTAAATAGTTCTTCCAATTTCTTTTCATTCCAAACATCTGCGGCAGAAACGAAATTACCATCCGCATCTCGGAAAGATATCGGTTTATCTCCCATATCAGTCTCCTAGTCTACAAATTCAAACTCAAATTTACCAATGCGGACCAAATCCCCATCTTTAGCACCACGCGCACGAAGGGCTTCATCAACCCCCATACCACGAAGCTGGCGAGCAAATTTCATGACTGATTCGTCACGATCAAAGTTGGTCATATTAAAGAGTTTCATGAGTTTTTCACCAGAAAGTACCCATGTTGCATCGTCATCACGACTAATTTCAAAGGCTTTTTCTTCCTCATCAAATCCATAGTAGGCTTCTTCTTCCATATCTGACTCGTCGTAGAGCAAGAATTCTGGTGTCTTGTCTAGCAATTCAGCTGTAGCATCCAAAAGCGTAGCCAAACCTTGCTTGGTCAATCCAGAAATTGGGAAAATAGCTGGTAACTCTTCAAATTCATCGTAGTTTTCAGCCAATTTTTTCTTGAATTCTACAAGATTTTCCTGACTCTCAGGCATATCCATCTTATTGGCTACGATAATCTGTGGACGCTCCATCAAACGGAGATTGTATGACTCTAGCTCTTTATTGATAGCAAGATAATCCTCATATGGATCACGCCCTTCACTAGCTGACATATCAATGATGTGAAGGATGACACGTGTACGCTCGATGTGACGGAGGAACTGAGTTCCCAGACCGACTCCCTGACTAGCTCCTTCAATCAAACCTGGTAGATCAGCTACTGCAAAGGATTCACCTGATTGGGTACGAACCATTCCTAGATTTGGCACAATTGTCGTAAAGTTGTAGGCACCAATTTTAGGCTTAGCTGAGGTGATAACACTTAAAAGTGTTGATTTCCCAACAGAGGGGAAGCCTACTAAACCAACATCTGCCAAGATTTTTAATTCCAATTGTAACTCACGTTCCTGACCTGGTTCTCCATTTTCAGAGATTTCCGGTGCAGGATTTTTTGGTGTTGCAAAGCGGATATTTCCACGTCCACCACGACCACCGTGGGCAACGATAAATTCTTGACCGTGTTCAATCAAATCTGTCAAGACCTTGCCTGTCTCAGCATCACGCACAGTCGTACCTTGTGGTACTCGAACTCTAAGGTCCTCAGCACCACGACCATGCATCCCTTTGGTCATTCCTTTCTCACCAGAATCAGCCTTGAAATGGCGATTATAGCGGAAATCCATGAGAGTACGTAGACCTTCGTCTACAACGAAGACTACATTACCTCCACGACCACCGTCACCACCCCAAGGACCGCCATTAGGGACATATTTTTCACGGCGAAAGGCAACCATACCATCGCCACCATTACCAGCCTTGACCTTGATCTTGGCTGTATCTAAAAACATACTCATTTTTTTCTTCTCACTTTAAAAAAGGGCTGGGAAATCCCAGTCACAAAATTTTCTTGAATCTATTTTATAGATTACTGAGGGCACCAATTGCAGTTGCAAAAATACCCAAAATACTTGCTACTAACATGATAAGTACGATAAGCAAGGTTAATTTCTCAAACATAGTTTTTTTACGTTTTCCATTATCTCCAAATGCCATTTTTATCTCCTTCGTTACATTCTATTTTCTATTATCTTAGCATGAATTCAGCTAGTTTTCAATAGTCACTTGCTACCGGCGCAATAATCCATAAAATGATATAAGCTACAATTCCTGCCCCATAACAAAATGCAAGAACACCCCATATTACACGAACAATAGTAGGATCCATATCAAAATAATTTGCGACCCCAGCACATACTCCAGCAATTTTTTGATCACTACCACTTCTCATCAATTGTTTTTTCATAGCTATTCCTCTTTCTATTCTTCATGGTCTCTCCAATAATCTCTGATGCTGATTAACTGTGTTTTTGAAGCCCTCAGCATTCGTCTAGAGCCTTTTACAGGCACAGCAACCACCTGTTGCGGTAAATACAAAACTGTCTTAAAGATACGCTGGCTGACCGTATCATCTTTTGCTAAATCTTTCTGGAAATTATTTGAAATAATAGCATCCAGATAAAATTCATGCACCCGTTTTCCAAAGTTCTCAGCTGAAATCTCGTATAATTTAGCTGATAAGGTATGCTCATTCATGTCTGGCGTTGCAATCAGGGCTTCTAAAATAGCCCCAGCCAAATCATGTTCACCGTAGTATAATGTTCCAAACATCTTATCATTGATCAGATTGTCCAGATAAGGATTTCCGTGAGCAATAACTGGCGTTCCACTGGCCAAGCTTTCCAAGTATGTCAAACCCTGCGTCTCACTCGTCGATGCTGAGATGAAGAAATCCGCTGCCTTATAGTAAAGAGCCGTCTCACTAGGAGCAATCATCCCTGTAAAGACAACAGAGTATTGAATCTCTAGTTTCTGGGCTTGCTCTTTAAGGTCATTCAGATAAGGGCCATCCCCGGCAACTACCAGTTTAACGTTGTCTTCCTCTTTCAGAACTTCTGCAAAAGCTGCTAATACTGCTTGAATATTTTTTTCATAAGAAATTCTGGAAAGACTCAGCAACATCTGTTCGTCCTCTTGAATCCCTAATTTACTACGCAGTTCTTTTAGATTTTCTTGCTTGATTTCTGGACGCTCAAACTTGGCTAATTCAATCCCAGTTGGAATGACCCTTTTTTCAACCTTGACCTTATAGTCAGATAGCAAGTCTCGGACAATCTCACTCGGGCAAATAACCCCATCCACATCATGCAGGAAACCTCTTACTAAGTACTTGACCATACTAGGACGAATCAACATCCCCTTAGCAATATAATGCACGTAGTCTTCGTATTGGGTGTGATAGGTATGGATGACTGGAATCTTCAATTCACGCGCAATCCAAATTCCCAACAAGCCAAGAGAAAATTCTGTCTGAGTATGGATAATATCCAGTTGATATTGTTTAGCAATTTCAAGCGCCTTGCTGAATCCTCGATAGGCAAAGCGGCGATCCTTAAAAGCAAAGAAAGGAACACTTGGAATACGGATGATTTGCCAATCTTCGTAGCGATTGACATCCTTATCTGTCGTAGTAAAGATAAAAACAGCATGCCCCTGCTTTTCAAGTTCTGTTTTCAAGGTTCGAATACTGGTCGCAACACCAGAAACCTGAGGAAAATAGGTATCTGTAAATAAACCAATTCGCATAGATTACCTCACTTTTTACTTTCTCCCTAAAGCGGCTTGTTTCTCATAAAAATCCAACCAGATTTGTAAGAGATGCTCTTCAGAATACTCTCTAGAAATATTCTTAGCTTTTTCTTTCAAATCTTTTAAAGCATCAGGATTCGCTTGATATTCCAGAATAGCTTCTTTCATCTCTTCTCTATCTGCTGTCGCCCGATAATTGCCCTCCAAAATTACCTTATAAAGATCTAAATCACGCAACATAATCGGAGCTTCACAACTGGCAGCTTCTAGGATAGTCATAGGAAAGAGTTCATTGTAACTAGGAAGCAAGAAAAGATCCGCTAGGGCATACAATTCGCGCATCCGCTCTGGCGATACAATACCTGGAAAAATCAAATTTTTAGGGGGATTTTCCATGATTTTCTTGTAGCGTTCATAACCATCTGTCATACCACCAAAAGAGAAACCACCTGCCCAGATAAAGGTAATTTGCGGCAATTCCTCAGCCAGACGGATAAAATCGTCAATCCCTTTGCGTTTCTGAACTTGACCAGCACCTACTACGATAAACTGATTGTCACTAAGACCTAGCTCTGTACGCAGTCTCGCTACCTCTTCCTGTGGAAGCGGATGCCATTTTTCCTTGTTGACAAAGTTAGGGATATAGGTCACTTTTTCACGTGGAATACCAGCTGCCACTAAATCCTCAATAAACATAGGATTGACCACCACCAAGTGCTCCATCCGGTTGTAAAAAGAAAATACATAGCGTTTCACAATTCCCTTTAAGAAAAATGGAATTTTCAAACTCCCCTCAAGTGTATCAGGTAAGAAATGCACATAGCCAATTTTCCTTCCTGATCGTTTCTTCTGGAATGTTGATAAATAATAGGGGAGATCAATTGTATGAAAGTGAGTCACATCTGCCTCTATTGGAAGATTTTCTGTAACAATCAATTGGTCCTTGGCATCACGGTGAAGAAGACGAACTAATTCACGGTAAGCACCTGAAACTCCTTGTCCTGCTACTTTCTCACTTGAACTCAACATATTGATGCGTAATTTCTTTTTTTCCATAACTACTATTATATCATTTTCTTTGAATAAAATCAGCAAAAGAAAGGAGAGACTAGAGGAAAAGAGGGGGAAATTTCCTCGCTTTTCCAATAATCTCTCACATGTTTTTATTTGTTTACTTAATGCCTAGGGCAATACGTGCATAGCGACTCATTTTTTCAACAGTCCAGGCTGGATACCAAACTAATTTGACCTCAGTATCCGTTACTTCTGGAACCTCTGTCATAGCATCATAAATCTGGTCTGTCAAAAGGTCTGCTAGAGGACAACCCATGGTTGTCAAAGTCATATCAATCTCTGTTTGTCCTGTGTCACCGTCAAAACGAATTTCATAGATCAAACCAAGATTGACAATATCGATTCCCAACTCAGGGTCAATAACTTCTTCCAAGGCTGATAAAATTCGTGTTTTGATGTTTTCAATTTGCTCTTCTGTATAAGCCATATTCATCCTCACTCTTAGTCTTCAATAAAATCACGAAGCGGTTTGCTGCGACTTGGTTGGCGTAGTTTTCTCAAAGCTTTAGCTTCAATCTGACGGATACGCTCGCGAGTCACGTTAAAGACTTTACCCACATCTTCAAGGGTACGCATTTTACCATCATCTAGCCCAAAACGCAGACGCAAAACATTTTCTTCACGGTCTGTAAGAGTATCCAAGACCTCATCCAACTGCTCACGCAAAACGATACGAGTTGTATAGTCCACTGGATTTTCAATCACTTCATCTTCGATAAAGTCCCCAAGGTGGCTATCATCCTCTTCACCGATTGGAGTTTCAAGGGATACCGGTTCTTGGGCAATCTTCAAGATTTCACGAACCTTGTCAGGGGTCATATCCATACGTTCAGCGATTTGTTCTGGTGTTGGATCTTGTCCCAATTCTTGAAGGAGGTTACGCTGTTCACGAACCAATTTATTGATGGTTTCAACCATGTGAACTGGGATACGGATGGTACGAGCTTGATCCGCAATAGCACGAGTGATAGCCTGACGAATCCACCAAGTTGCGTAAGTTGAAAACTTGAACCCTTTAGAATAATCAAACTTGTCAACCGCCTTCATCAAGCCCATATTTCCTTCTTGAATCAAGTCAAGGAACTGCATACCACGACCAACATAGCGTTTAGCAATAGAAACAACCAAACGAAGGTTGGCTTCCGCAAGACGTTGTTTGGCTTCGATATCACCAGCTTCAACAGCAAGCGCCAATTCTTTTTCCTCTTCATTGGTCAAGAGAGGTACGACCCCGATTTCTTTCAAGTACATACGGACAGGGTCATTAACCTTAGCCGAAGTTGAACCAATCAAGTCCTCATCACTGAGTTCTGGCTCTTCTTCAGTGCTAAGAACACGCGCACTTGGATTTCCTTCGTTATCTGTGATAGAAATCCCTGCATCCTGAATTCGTTGCAAGAGATCTTCAATCCCATCAGCATCCAAGGTAAAAGGAATCACCAGACTTGCATTAATTTCATCATCAGTTGCTGTCCCTTTTTGTTTATGATTACGGATAAATTCTGCTACTTGTACATCAAATGTTGTTACTTCTTTTTGTTTTGTTGCCATTATTACTCCATTCTTCTCTTTTGGGAAATTAAACGTTCCAATTCTTCTAGGGCTGTGTCTGTATCTCCTACATGGCTCGCTTCCTGCACCTTCTTTTTGATTCTCATATTGTCCTGATTCAAGAGAGCCTTGTTTCGAGTCATTTCTACTTCACTAAGTTCCTGAGGTGACATCTCAGCAGGCAAATCCTGAGCTAAGACTTGGTACCAAGCTCTTTCAACTTCATCTGTCTGTTCTGCTAAAACTTCCGGAGGAAGATTTCCATACTGGCCAAGCAAGTCATATAAGACCTGAAATTCAGGTGTGTCAAATGCAAAGTCTTCCCTTAAACGGTAATCGTTCAAAACAAGAGGAGATTCCATCATTCGATAAAGTAGATGAGCTTCTGCTCTCATAATAGCTGATAACTGCTTGGTGACAGGCATAGTGATTGACGTCGGTCTGGAAATACCTTCCATGCGATTCTGCCTTTGTGCCTGACGACTCTCATTAACAATCTGCTCAATCTGGGCATAATCAAAGGACGCCAGACTGTCAGCTAAAATATGTATATAGCTGTTTTGAGCAGTAATAGATTTTTCTTGAACAATCAAGGGAGCTATTTTTTCAATAAACTCAATCTGAGCCTGCAAATTTTCACTATTTTCAGGTTTGTACTGGTGAATGTAAAACTCAATCGGACTAATACGAGTTTTCGTTAATAGATAGGCCAAGTCTTCTGGACCATTTTTTTGTAGATACTCATCTGGATCCAAGTTATCAGGCATGCTGACAATTTGCACAGGTATATCACCAATTTCATCCAGTGCTTTCAATGTCGCAGCTTGCCCAGCCTTATCGCCATCGTATACCAGAACCAACTTCTTGGTTAACCTTTTCAGATGCTCAACATGCTCACGGCTCAAGGCTGTTCCCATGGACGCCACAGCGTTTTCGATTCCAGCCCGATAGGCTGCAATGACATCCATGAATCCTTCCATCAGGTAAATCTCACTGGTTTTGCCAGAAGATTTTTTTGCCCTATCCATATGATATAATTCGTAACTTTTGTTAAAAATTGCAGTCGATCGGCTATTTTTATACTTAGAAGTTTGTGAATCCGTTTTCTGCCAGATACGACCTGAGAAGGCAATGACCTTGCCCTGGTCATTTGTCAGGGGAAACATGATCCGATTGTGAAATGTATCTACAAATTGATTAGCATCCGAGAGATAAAACAATCCTGAATCTAGAAAATCCTCTTCACGATACTGACCAGACAAACGTTGATAAAGATAGTTGCGTTCTGGAGGTGCTAAACCAATCCGAAAATGTTTGAGCACTTCATCTGTCAAACCACGCTGATAAAGGTAATTTCTGGCCTCTTCTCCCATAGTCGTTGTCATGAGAATAGCATGGTAAAATTTGGCAGCATCTTCGTGCATATCATAAAGAGCTTGGTGAGGCGAAACTGGCTTATGTTCACTATAAAGCGGCTTTTCAACCTCAATCCCAACACGCTGACCTAAGATTTGGACAGCCTCCATAAAGGGAACCCCTTGGTACTCCTCGATGAACTTAAAGACGTCACCTGATCGACCACAACCAAAACAGTGGTAAAACTGTTTGTCCTCTACAACGTTGAAAGAAGGTGTTTTTTCACCATGAAAAGGACAGAGCCCTAGATAGTTCCGTCCTGCCTTTTGTAAAGAAATCACATCTCCTATGACTTCCACAATGTTGGCATTGTTTTTGATTTCTTCAATGACTTGTTTGTCAACCATACACAATACCTCCATGTTATCATAGTTTACTTTATATAGTATACTTTATTTCAGAAAAAAAGTAAACCATTTCACTCATTTTCCCTACTTTATTCAAAGAGTTGATAATAATCAGAGATTTTCATTTTTGCTTTTTCTTCTTGGTTCAAATCTTGGATAATTCGTCCTTCTTTCATGACAATTAAACGATTGCCATATTTGAGAGCATCTTCCATATGGTGGGTAATCATAAGCGCTGTCAGCTGGTCTTTCTTGACAAATTCATCCGTCAATTCCATCAAGGCCACACTGGTCTTTGGATCAAGGGCTGCAGTATGCTCGTCCAACAAGAGTAATTCAGGACGCTTCAATGTTGCCATCAAGAGACTCAAAGCCTGTCTTTGTCCACCAGATAAGAACTCAATTGGTGTATTCAAGTGTTTCTCAAGACCGTTTCCCACTTTTTCAATAGTTGCCTGAAACTCATCCTTATAGCTAGCCAGACGTCTCGGAAACAGTCCACGCTTTTCACCACGAAACTTGGCAATCAAAAGATTCTCTGCCACTGTCATACGAGGAGCTGTTCCCATCTTTGGATCTTGGAAGACACGAGACAGATACTTAGCTCGCTTCTCTGGTGAAAACTTGGTAACATCCTCACCTAAAATACGGATAGTTCCACTGGTTAGTGATAAGGTTCCTGCAATAGTGTTAAAGAGGGTCGATTTCCCAGCACCATTTCCACCTAAAATCGTGATAAAGTCCTGTTCAAAAATTTCTAAGGAAACATCATTTAAAATAATCTTTTCTTCATCAAAGCCATTTTTAACGACTTTGGTTGCATTTTTTAATTCTACAATTGCTGTCATTTGCTTAACTTGGCTCCTTTCAAGATTGTTTGCTTAAATGTTGGAATCATGAGGCAGACTGCTAAAATCACGGCGCTGTACAAACGAAGGTAACTTGTATTAAAGCCAAGCGCAATAACTGCCCACACTAAGAATTGATAAGCGATAGAACCTACAACGATAGTAACTAGACGCTCTGCCAAGCTCAAACTCTTGAAGATAACCTCCCCAATAATCAAACTTGCAAGACCTACAACGATAACCCCTATTCCTCGAGATACATCAGCATAACCTTCTTGCTGAGCAATAAGAGCACCTGCAAGGGCAATCACACCATTTGATAAGACCAAACCCATAAGCTCCATGCGTCCGGTATGAATCCCGAAACTTCTAGCCATATCAGGATTGTCCCCCGTAGCAATATAAGCCTGTCCAAGTTTAGTATCCAAGAAAAAGAGCATGAGAGCAATAACAATACTCACAAAGATGAGACCTGTAAAAAGTTGATTTAAATCCGATTCAAAAGGCAAGGCATCCTGGATTTGTTTGGTTCCAAGCAATCCTAAATTTGCACGTCCCATAATCAAGAGCATGATAGAGTGACAGGAAGTCATCACCAGAATCCCTGAGAGCAAGGTTGGGATTTTCCCTTTTGTATAAAGAAGTCCTGCTGCCATTCCAGCCAAACAACCTGCTCCTACAGCAACAAGTGTCGCTAAAAATGGGTTCACGCCTTTGGTTATCAGAGTGACAGCAACAGCTCCCCCAAGAGGGAAGGAACCTTCTGTTGTCATATCTGGAAAGTTTAAAATCCTAAATGTCATAAAGATTCCCAGACCTAAAATAGCCCAGACAAATCCTTGAGAAATAATAGATAATATCATCTGTTTCTTAACCTTTTCTATATGATTTCTATTGTAAAAAATTGGAGGAGATGTCCCCAACTCCTCCATTTTAGATTATTCAATCACTTGTCCTGCTTCTTTGAGAACAGACTCAGGAATAGTAATACCTAACTCTTGTGCCAATTTTTTATTGATAACTGATTTACCAGTTGAAAAGACATTGACTGGTGTATCAGCTGGTTTTGCACCTTTCAAAACTTGAGCAATCATTTTGCCAGTTGCCACACCAAGATCATGTTGGTCAACTACAACGGATGCCAAACCACCTGCTTCTACCATGGCAGTTGCACTTGGGTAGATTGGTTTTTTAGCTGATTGGTTGCTTGATACAACAGTTGAGAAGGCTGAAGCAATAGTGTTATCAATTGGAACCCAGATAGCATCAACCTTGCTAGTCATAACGTTAACTGTTGAAGCAATTTCATTTGTTGAAGGAACTGCAAATGTTTCTACTGTCAAACCTGCTTTTTCAGCATAAGCCTTAAATTCTTCTACCTGTGTTTTTGAATTGTCTTCGCTGCTTGAGTAAAGAGCTCCGATAGTTTTCACATTTGGTGTCAGAGCCTTGATGAGTTCAACTTGTTGTTGAGCTGGATTGTGGTCAGATACCCCTGTAATATTGCCACCTGGTTTTTTCAAATCTTTAACCAAGTTCGCACCGATTGGGTCTGTAATAGCAGCCATGATAACAGGTAGGTCTTTTGTTGCACTAGCCAGACCTTGAGCAGCTGGTGTTGCGATACCAACTACCAAGTCATTATCGTTTGCAACCAATTGTTTACTCATTGTCGCAACCTTACTTTGGTCACCTTCTGAGTTCATAAAGTCAATCTTCAACTGGTCATCTTTATAACCTTCTTCTGCAAGTCCATCTTGAATCCCTTTATAAATCAAGTCAAGAGATGGATGGCTCACAAACTGAAGGACACCAACTTTGGCAACTTTCTTTTCATTCTTAGCTTCTGGTTTATTCATTGAAGAGTAAATCAAGCTTCCTGCTACTAAGACTGCTAATGCAGCGATAATTCCAATTAAACGTTTATTTTTCATTCTATTTCTCCTTTTTAATTCCTTTAAACTACTTCACTTATCTGAACAAGCGACGCCATCGTTTTCTTTCCATACTAACCTCCATCAAAAAAAGTCCTCACACAAAAAACTTGTGTGAGGACGTCGATGCGCGGTACCACCTCAATTATAGGAAATTTCCCTATCACTCTGTCTCGCAATAACGAGATGCACTATAAGGTGTGCTCACCGAATTTTTATGATTTCAAATTCTAAATAACATTCAGCCCAATTTTCATCATCACCACTTATCTGTTTTCAGCTACCACAGACTCTCTAAAAAGTTTGAATGATTACTTTTCTGAATGGTTAAATTATATCATTTTTCAACTACTTGTCAAGACTCTTTTAGCATTTTTTTGAAAGATTCAAAAACTTCCCCTATAGAAAAGAGGAAGTTTGAAAGACATCAGCCCGAATTACGCAATCCTGTCGCAATTCCGTTGATGGTTGTATGGATTAATTTTTCTTGATCGCTTGATAATTCTCCTCGGCGTTGACGTTTAATCAACTCCAACTGGATATAGTTGAGAATATTAAAGTAAGGCATACGATAATCCAAACTTGCTTTTAGATATGGATTTTCAGCCAAGAGTTCATCGTAACCTTCGATAGCCAAGATGACTTCCTTGGTGACTTGCCATTCATTTAGAATAGTCTCATAGATTGCTTTTACTTCTTCATCCTCACACAGTTTGGCATATTCAAAAGCAATATTCATATTTGATTTTGACAAGACCATGTCGACATTTGAAAGAAGCGATTGGAAGAAAGGCCAATTTTGGTACATATCTCGTAAGATAGCAATATTCTCTGGATTTTTATCGATAAATTCCTTGAAGCTTGAACCAACCCCATACCAGCCAGGGAACATGACGCGACTTTGCGACCATGAGAATACCCAAGGAATAGCTCGCAAACCACCGATTTCAGTAATAGTCTTACGAGCGGCTGGACGAGAACCAATGTTAAAGCTTGAAATAGCCTTGATTGGACTTGACTCGAAGAAATAATCATAGAAATGGTCATTGCCAAAGACCAAATCACGGTAGATATCGTAACTACGGTCCACCACTTGGTCCATAATAGCTTCATAACGATTGGATGTATTGGTATCGCTCTTCTTCTGAGTAATCATACGGTTAATGGCTGCAGATACTAGCATTTCAAGGTTATAGTAGGCTGCGTCTTTATTACCGTATTTATTTCCAATTACTTCACCCTGCTCCGTCAAGCGGATACGATCCTTAATAGACTTGAGCGGTTGAGAGGTGATGGCCTCATAGGTTGGTCCACCACCACGACCGACAGTACCACCACGGCCGTGGAAGAAGGTAACCTTAACGCCAAATTCATCTCCAATAGCAGTCAATTGTTGTTGAGCCTTGTAGAGGGTCCAACATGATGAAAGGTAACCACCATCTTTATTACTATCAGAGTAACCAAGCATGATTTCTTGGTAGTTATTACGTGAAGCAATCCATTTCTTAGCAAGAGGAAGTGAAAGGTACTCTCTCATGGTTTCTTCTGAGTGATCCAAGTCCTCGATTGTTTCAAAGAGAGGAACGATTTGGACACGAGCTCTTTCTTTATCAACTAGCCCTACTTCTTTTAGCAAGATAGCCAATTCCAGCATGTCTGATACGCTGGTTGCATGTGAAATGATGGTCTGACGAATGACATCATCTCCCAACTTATCTTTCAACTTACGAGCTGCCTTAAAGATTGCTAATTCTTTTTCAAGTAATTCTGATTTTTCAACATGAGTGGCAGAAAGAATACGTGGATCTTCTTCCAATTCTTTCAAGAGAAGCTGGCATTTTTCTTCTTCACTTAGTTCACTATAATGAGAATGAATACCTGCTGATTTCAAGAGTTCAGCTACACAGGCTTCGTGAACACTAGAATCTTGACGCATGTCAATAGATGCCAAATAGAAACCAAAAATTTCAACTGCCTGGATCAACTCAACAAAATCACCAGAAATCAGTGCTTCACCCTTATTTTCCAAGAGGGAATCACGAATAGTAATTAAATCCTTATAAAAATCATTAGCTGTTTCATAGCGAGCTCCAACTTCCTTATCTTCAATCAGATAGGTTTTTGTTGCTTGGATTTTTGATTGAATATCAAACAAGGCACGACGATACAGCTCTTTTTCACGATAAATAGAGTTGTCCTTGGATTGACGAGCCATTTCTCTAACTTGCTTGCTTACATTGACAATACTGGTTGAGAGAGAGAACTCACGATAAAGCTGATAAATCTTTTCATCATAGTAGTTCATGATGACTTCACACTGGGTCATAGCAGATTGTTTCAAGGTATCTGCTGTAACAAAAGGATTCCCATCACGGTCTCCACCAATCCACATACCCATGGTAATTGGTTTAGGATGTTTCAAGTCCAAGCCGTGTTTTTTAGCCAGACGCTTGTACTCAGCAGTCAAATGAGGAACTGCCTTCAGGAATGAACTATTGTAGTATTCCATTACATTCGTGATTTCATTGGTTACTTTCAATTTCTTTTCACGAATCATATCTGTCTGCATGATAATCTCAATGTAACGACGGAGATCATTATGCCATTTTTCCTTATTAATCAAACCTAATTTCACATCACGGTACTTACGCAAGAGGGTATGGATATGGTTAGTCAAATCCAACATACTCTTACGTTGCACTTGTGTTGGATGGGCTGTCAAAACAGGGACAACATTCAAGTGTTCTAGAATTTCAACCGCATTTTCTTTTTCTGCAACCATTTTGATCGTTGCTGATAATTTACCAAGATAATCTTGATCGATATTATTTTGATGGTTGATTTCATAGGCCAAATCCACGTCTTCTGAAATATTAATCAAAAGAGGCAAGATAGAGAAATAGCGTGAAATATAAGCCATTTCATCATTTGTCAAACTGGTAACTAATTGATTCAAACCTTGATAATCTTCTTGAGTTGACAATTCCTTCAACTGTATGATTTTTTCAAAAGTCTCTGGGGCAAGCATGTTTTTAGTAATATCTTCTAACAATTCTGTTAAAATCAATACTTCTTCTTGTATAACAGCTTTATTACTATAGTTTTCTAATTTTTGAAGAGACATAGGTAATCCTTTCCACTCTCAGCTCTACATATAGTTTGATGAGTGAGCTTCTAACTCCTCATATAATTGGGCACGTTTTTCACTTGCATCAATATTTAAGACAAAGGCGATGGCTACAGACAAGACTAGGAGACTGTTCCCTCCTTGCGATAAGAAGGGGAAGGTTACTCCTGTCGAGGGAATAATACCAGAAATTCCACCGATATTGACAAAGACCTGTACCAACATCATCCCCCCAACCCCAATCGCCATCATAGAATTAAAGGGATTCTTAGCACGAATTCCTACTAGGATAATTCGCAAAATCAGGAAAAAGACAAGTGCCAAAATCAAACTGGCTCCCACAAATCCAAACTCTTCAATGACAATTGAAAATACAAAGTCTGTATGGGCCTCTGGTAAATAACCACGTTTTTCTATTGAATTTCCTAAGCCTAAACCAAACCATCCACCATTTACCATAGCAAAGTAGGAATTTGCAAGTTGGTGACCAGCTCCTGCCAAATCAGCAAAGGGATTAAAGTAGGCACTGAAACGCTTGGCCACGTAACCAAATACTGGAACTTTTGAAAACTTATCAACCCCAATTACAGAAATAGCTGATAGAGATAGGGCTGAAACTCCAAACAATACACCGATAAAGACTATAAACCAACGATGAGCAATCCCACTAACTGTATACATAATCAAGGCGACCAGCGCTAGGATTGTAGCATTCCCCAAATCTGGGAAAATAGCCAAACTTCCTATCATTACCAAGAGGACAAAACGCCAATCATTAAAAGCTCGAGGAATCCATTGATTTTGAGTTAAAACTTGAAAATCGTAAATACCAATTTCATCCTGTTGTTTTGAAAAACGTTGGGCCAAGTACCAGACGATGATAATCTTCAAATACTCCGCTGGCTGAATGGTCAAAGGTCCTACTGAAATCCAACCATAGGCTCCATTGACTGGCGTACCAATTAAGCGAGCCAGAGCTAAGAGAATCAGCTCAACAAACATAACAATAAATAAAAGTCGTTCTTTTCTTAAAAAATTCAGTTTCAGCTTATATATCAAGACAATCAATATTAAACTAAATATCCAAAACATTCCCTGACTTCGAACCAATTGGAGGGCACTTTTACCTTCTTCGATAAGAATGGCACTGGTTGTAGAATAGACTACAATCAAACCCAAAATAGATAAAAGTAAGTAAGGAACTAGAATAGAATAGTTTAACAGGTGCCTCTTACTAATCTTCATAGTATCACCAATCTAATGAGAACAAAAGAAATTATTCCCAAATTCCGTTTATTTTCTAGTTTTGATTGCTATTATACCATTTTTTCCGAAAGAAAAAAACTCTTACCCTTAAGATAGAAGATTTTCTCATAAGAAAAAGAGCACTTGGCTCTTTTCTGTTTTATTCTTTTGAAGAACTGCTTGAGCTTGAATCTCCACCACCGATGTATTGAGTGAAGATATTTTGGAAGGCTTGATCTTTAACCTTGATATTGGCTGCTTGCAATTCTTTTCCGATAATACTTTGAACAAATGATGCGTCGTTTTGTTTTTGAGTTAAGATAACAGTTTTTAATTTTTCTTTGTAATCGTCAATATTAGATGATTTTTCTGTTTTCTTAATCAGTTTAACAATGTAATATTGACTGCTGTAGGCTTGTGTTCCAGTAACGCTAATCACATCAGAAACACCGTTTACATCTAAAGCAAAAGCAGCTTTTTTAACTTGTTCTGGTACTTCTGTTGAAGCAGAATCAAAAGTGATTTCTCCACCATTCGCTTTAGTTTTCTCATCTGTTGAATTATCTTTGGCTAATTGAGCAAAGTCTGCATCACTAGCTTTAGCTTTTTCAAGAATTTCTTTAGCTTTGTCTTCATTGTCCAAACGGATAATTTGAGCCGTTACATCTGGAGTGTACTCGTCAAAAGCCTTCTTGTAAGCATCGTCTGTCAATTCAGCTTCTGCTGCTTTTTTAACTGCCAACTCAACTAATTTACTAGTACGAATTTGCGCTTTACGTGTTTCAAGAGTCATTCCTGCTTGTGATAAGACACGTTGGTAGTTTTCACCATATTGTTTCTCTTCTTCGGCAATAGTATCGTTGACTTCTTTGTCATCTACTTCTGAACCGTATTGTTTCTCAAATACTTTTTGGATAGTCAAGTTCAACAACACTTGTTGGGCTGAAGGATTGCTTTTCACTTGCTCATAAAATTGATGTTCTGTGATAACATCTCCTTTCATGCTGATAAGGTCTGCCCCTTCTGAACCTTTCGAACAAGCTGCTAAAGTTGCTACTGATAATAGTGTAATGGCACCTGCCAATAGTTTTTTCTTCATGTCTACTCCTTTGAGATAAGTGTTACCCTATCTATTTTACTATATTTTCTTAAATTTTTCTGAAAATCATTCGCTGTCAGGCAATTGAACATCTGCTACATTTTTACGAAGCATGAGGATGCCGTCACCCAGAGGTACTAATGTTGCAGTGAGTCCTGGATTGTCTAAGGTTGCATCAAATAGTCTTTGAAGGCCTCTGTAAATAGTTCGCTGGCCACGACGGACTTCCATAATATCCTTAGCAACATCACCACCTTGGAAAATATCATCCAAGACAACCACACCACCAATTTCCAAATGTTTGAGGATTTCTGGCAAAAAGACGATGTATTTAGACTTGGCTGAATCCATAAAGACGAAATCATAGGACTCTGTCAAGGTAGATAAGATATCTACCGCATCTCCTTCTAGGAGCGTGATTTGCTTGCGACTGTCAAACTGGGCAAAATTTTCCTTGGCAAAACCAATCATTTCTGGATTGCGGTCAATGGTTGTAATCTTGGCCTTTGGCGCATGTTCCGCCATCAAGAGGGCTGAAAAACCGATAGCCGTCCCAATTTCCAGAATGTTTTTAGGTTGTATGGTTTCCATGAGAAAACGGAAATAAGCAACCGTTTCATGGGGAATAATGGGAATATTTTCCTTACGGGCAAAATCTTCCAATTCTTTCAAGGAACCTGTGACTTGCTTTTGACGCTGGCGCATCAAGTCTACAATTTCTTCTTTGACAACGGGACGACGCATGTTATGGTTGGCATTCTTACTATACGATTCAACCATCTTATGCCAATCCCAATTTTTCAACAAGGGCTTCAAACTCATTTAAACGGCGTTCAAAGACTGCAAAGGCATCGTTTAGGTAGCCTTCCTTCTCCATATCAACACCAGCTTTTCTCATGACATTAAGTGGATAGTCAGACTTACCTGCCTTGAGGTAATCTATATAGCGGTCACGGTCTTCTTGACTACCATGAACAATCTTTTCAGCCAAGGCTGAGGCTGCTGCAAAACCAGTTGAATATTGATATACATAGTAGTTATAGTAGAAGTGTGGAATGCGGGCCCACTCGTATTGGATTTCAGGATTGTCTTCCTTGCTCAAACCATAATACTCCTGGTTCAAGTCTGCGTAGAGTTTATTTAGGAAATCGCTTGTTAAGACTTCACCATTTTGATCCGCTTGGTGAATAGCGTGTTCAAACTCAGCAAATTGAGTTTGACGGAAAACTGTTCCACGGAAACCATCTAGGAAGTTATTGAGGATAGCAAAGCGCGTTGCGTCGTCTTCCACTTCTTCCAATAATTTCTCCGTCAAGATATTTTCATTAGTAGTCGAAGCAATCTCAGCCAAGAAGATAGAATAATCTCCGTAAACATAAGGCTGAGTTTCACGAGTATAGCTTGAATGCATACTGTGACCTGTTTCATGAACAAGGGTGAAGAGATTGTCTAGATTGTCCTGCCAGTTGAGAAGCATGAAGGCATTGGTATCGTAAGAACCACCAGAGTAGGCTCCTGAACGCTTGCCTTGGTTTTCGTAAACATCAATCCAACGCTCGCTGAAGGCACGTTTAACACGGCTCAAGTAATCCTCACCCAAGACTGCCAAGGCATCTTCTGCTTTTTTCAAGGCTTCTTGGTAGGTAAAACTATATTCAACAGATGAAAGTGGTGTGTAGACATCGTACATCTTGAGGTCTGAAATTCCCAAGATTTTTGAACGAAGTTCAAGGTAACGATGCAAGAGTGGCAAATGCTTGCGAACTGCTGCTACCAAATTGTCATAAACACTCTCTGGAACAAAATTCGCAGCGAGGGCTGCATGACGAGCACTCTTATAGTTGCGAACTTTGGCACGGTAGTTTTGCACCTTAACATTGGTTTGCAAGGTTTTGGCATAGGTATGTTGGAATTGTTCATAAGTCGCATAAAGTGCTTGATAGGCACCACGACGCACCTCACGATTTTTAGACTCCATCAAACGTGTGTAAGTCCCATGAGAGAGCTGAACTTCTTTACCATCATCGTCAAGGACATAAGGGAACACAATATCCGCATTGTCCAAGATAGCGAAGGTTTCACTTGCCGAACCAAAGATTTCTCCAGCTCCAGCCAATAATTCTTCTTCACGTTGTGATAGAACGTGTTCCTTGCCTTGTAAAAGCTTGTCAAAATAGTGTTGATAAACCTGCAATTTTGGTTGAGCCTCTAAAAAGTCAGCATACTGCTCTTCACTAATCTCCATAAATTCAGGCTCATAGAATGAAAAGGCTTGGTCTAGCTGGCTGTAGAGAGTCATTGCCTTGGCATAGTACTCTTGGTACTTAGCTTCACGAGTATCCTGATCATTCTTCATATGAGCATAGACGTAAAGCTTCTCCATCTGGCGTTCCATTTCAAGAGAAAATTCAGTAATTTCTAGTAGGCTATCCGCGCTATCCAAGAGATGACCTTCATACTGGCTTACTTTCTCCAGTTGTTCTGTTAACTCTTTTAAGGCTTCTTCCCAAGCCTGGTCAGTTGGGTAGATCGTTGATAGATCCCATGTATCTTTTTCATTTATTTCATGTCTTTGTAATACCATTAGATTCCTCCATCCTTTCTATTCTACCATATTTTTCAAGAAATATTGCTGATAAAAGGCTGGTGGATAAAGCTTTTGCCAATCATTTTGAGGATTTTCTTGGTAATAGGTGTAAAAGTGCTGATAATAGCTGGTCAAATCTTGCTCAATCTGGAAAAATTTGCCTACTAGTGGCCGAATTTGTGGATACCATTCTTTTAGCCCATAAGTCAGGAGATTTTCTCCCTTCTGATAGGCTTCTGCTTGTTCTTTCATCCAAAAGGGATGTTGATAGTACAGCTGTTGCCGGATATAGCGACAAATGCCCTTGTCCTGAGAAACTGTAAAATGAGATATTTTTTGTTTCTTATAAGGAAAACGCAATATTTCCAATAAACTAGCTTGACCATAGGGAAATTCCTTGATTTGATAATGGAGTTTACCACGGAGGTCTTGGTGAATCAGGTATTTGAGCCTTAAAAGCTGTTTTTCCTTATCTAATTCCCAAACATAAAAGCCCATGTTGTGACTAAAATAGAGAAAACCTTGTTGCAGACGAGTTAAACGCTCCTTGAGCCAAAGTTTTTGACCCAGCAACCACAGTACTTGATAACCCTGACTACGATAGCCCTCACTTCGCTCTTTAAGAACTTTTTGAGGCAAGGGGCTACACTGAACCTCTAGAGCTAGATTGCCATTTACAAATACATCCGCAATCTGTTTAAGCTCTGGAAGGGGGTATTCTAATTGAACCTCTACCTCTTTTTTCAACCACTGATAGAGAGATTCCTTATTGGCCAAGTGTTCTGGACTTTCATTTTCAGAGGAAAAATCACAGTCTTTTAAGGTTTTGTGGGCAAAATGGATCCGGACACTTGGTCCTTGACGCAAACGGAGCTGACCTCCACAAGCTGGGCAGGTGTATGCTTGCTTCTCAAGCTTATCCTCTAACACATTTACCAATTCTCCCCTAGCATCTCTCGCAACAAACATGATTTCCCTCCTTTTCTATATTATTCGTAAAAAAAGAAAAAAGATCAGGAAATTTCCTAATCTTCATGTGTGTTTACTTGATTTTCTTAGCTAGCATGGTCGCAAAGCGTAGTTGAATGCGATTGCCATTCTCATCGCGACGGTGAAGATGGCCTGGATTTTCATTGTACTTAACCATTTCCCAGTCCTTGTAATAGTCTGCCAATTCCCCTTCTTTAAAGGTGAATGGGAAGTTAACCGAGCAAGGATAATCTTCCGTGTCCATGGCACAGACGATAAGGTTGTAGCCACCGACCGTGGTATGCTCCTGCATATTTTTGATAATTGCAGGAATGCGGTCTGCTTGCAAAAACATCAGAACAACTGTTGAAACGATAAAATCATATTCTTGCCCAATGCTGGCTGAATTGATATCGTAGAGACCAACAGGCATATCCAAATCTTCCTGCTCCACAATGCTTTGCAAGATTTCAAGAGATAATTCATTTTGATCTACAGCTGTCACATCAAAACCATTCTTTGCTAGAAAGAGTGCATTCCGGCCTTGACCACAGCCCAAATCCAAAGCTTTCCCTGGTTTCACTGTCTGCATAGCTTCTAAGACCTCCGAATGAACAGGATTGGTATTGTATTTCTTAGGGAAATAGTCCTCAGGTTTACAATAAAATTCCAAGTACCATTCCACATCGTCTGTGGCAGCCTCCACTCGGTGCCAGGCTTGAGGTTGCGCCATGGGATTGTCAGCTCCCGCTTTAAAGAGGTGTTCAGCTAGAACTTCTCCTTCTTCGGTCAATTCAATAAACTTGAGAGCTCCTTTTACAACTGTGATCTTACCCCAAGTCCCAACCTTGGTATTGTGTTTCTGCTGAACAGCCTCTGGCATGGTTTCTTTAGTCCACAAAGGCATACGTTTATAGGCAACTAGTTTTTCCATCTTCATTTCCTCTTTTTATCGCTGATTAACAGCTTTCATAACACGCGCGATGTCGCGGTTTTGCTCACGTCGTTTGATAGACTCCCGTTTATCATAGTCATGCTTCCCTTTAGCTAAACCTAAAAGGAGTTTAGCGTAACCATCTTTGATATAGACCTTAAGGGGAACCAGGGTCATTCCTGTTCCTTTAGTCTCTTGTTCTAATTTTTGGATTTGTTTCTTATGGAGCAGGAGTTTACGACGACGTTCTGGTTCTTGGTTCCAGATATTGCCCTCTTCGTAAGGAGCAATATGAACATTGCTCAACCAGACCTCCCCATTTTTTACTTGGGCAAAGCCATCCTTGAGATTGATTCGAGCAGCTCGTACACTCTTGATTTCAGTTCCTGTCAGGACCATCCCTGCCTCTAGCGTATCTACGATTGTATAGTCGTGGTGCGCCTTTTTATTTTGTGCGACGACCTTTCCCTCGCCCTTTGCCATGCTTGGCTCCTTTCTTAGCTACTTCCTTGTAAAAAGGTTTCTTACCTTTTTTCTTCTTGTCTTTTTGTGAATGCTTGCGCTTATCATTTGAGCGTCCTGATTTTCTCTTGTCTTCCTTCTTATCTGAACGACGATTTGAACCACGCCCTCTGTCACTACGACTAGACTGTTTCAAGCCTTTCTCAATCACATCAAACTCACTTGGGATATAAGAAAAGTCAATTTCACCCGTCATCTTGTCAGCTCTTTCAACCCGAATACGAATCTGTTGCCCTACACGGAAGGTTGTACCTGATTTCTCCCCACGAAGGGTTAAATCACGTTCATTGAAATGATAAAATTCAGGTAGATTGGTGATGTGAATCAAGCCTTCAACTGTATTTGGCAATTCAACAAAGAGTCCGAACTTGACGATACTTGATACAACCGCATCATACTCTTCGCCCACGTATGCTTCCATGTACTCAGCCTTTTTCATGGCTTCTACTTCACGCTCAGCCTCAATGGCACGACGCTCCCGGTTAGAAGACTGGGTCGCAATCTCTGGAATCACTTGTTCAAAATGCTCGGCTATTTCCTTAGAACGGCCGTAGTCCCGAATCATACGGTGAACAAGAAGGTCTGGATAACGTCGAATCGGGCTAGTAAAGTGAGTATAGTAGTCAGCTGCTAGTCCATAGTGGCCGTGATTATGCTCCGAATAGCGAGCCTGCTGCATAGAACGGAGAAGCATCATGGACAATACATCCGCATAAGGTTCTCCCTCAACAGTACACATGATGTCTTGGAGAGCCTCCTGGCTAATCTCACTAGCAGTCCCATAAATGCGCAAGCCAAAGCTTGAAGCATAATCAATAAACTTCTGAACCTTTTCAGCCTTGGGCTCCTCGTGAATTCGATAGATGAAAGGCAAATCCAGCTTGCTGAAATGCTCAGCAACTGTCTCATTGGCCATCAACATAAAGGACTCAATCATGCGCTCGGCAACACCACGCTGACGAAGAACGATATCAACAGGCTTACCTTGTTTATCAACTAAAATCTTAGCCTCATTGGTATCAAAATTGAGGGCTCCACGTTTCACACGCATACCTTCCAATGTCTCATGGAGCTTAGCCATGAGTTCAATACTTGGAACAATTTTCTGATATTCTTTTCTTTTTTCCTCGTCGCCAGCTAGGATATCATTGACATCGCTATAGGTCATACGGAAGCTAGTCTTGATTACCGTTTGTGTGATGGTGTAGTTGACCACACGACCATGTTTATCGATCTCCATAATGGCAGACTGGGTCAGGCGGTCAACTTGGGGATTGAGGGAGCAAATTCCATTAGACAATCGTTCTGGAAGCATTGGGACCACACGGTCTGTCACATAGACAGAAGTTGCGCGGTTAAGGGCTTCTTTGTCAAGGGCAGACCCCTCGGTCACATAGTAGGAAACATCCGCAATGTGAACTCCGAGTTCGATATTGCCATTTTTCAAGGCCTTGATATGTACCGCATCGTCCAAGTCCTTAGCATCAGCACCGTCAATGGTAAATGTAATCTCATCTCTCAAGTCCAGACGACCTTCCATATCCTTTTGAGACGGAGCATCCGGCACACTTTCTGCTTCCTTGACAACAGCTTCTGGAAACTCGGATACAATGTCCATTGATTCCAAGACCTCAAGAACATCAATCCCAACATCCGTTGAATGCCCCACCACATCAAGGACACTCGCTACAAAGAAATCATGTTTCTTACTTGGGTATTTGTCGATAAAGACCTTTAGAACTTCCGTCCCTTCTAGTTTAAGGGCAGGTTTCTTAACATAAATCGGTTGGCTGATTTTCTGGTTTTTTGAACGAATATAACCTGCATACTTAGGTTTTTCCTGATCTAGTACGATTTGACCGACAACGGTTGTTAAGCTGTGTTCTAGGATATCGATAATTTTGGCTTCTGCTGCTGTACCCTTATTGCGGTCAGCTACTTTTTTGATGACAACCTCAACGGTATCACCATCAATAGCATAGTTGACATCGTTTTTTCCTACAAAAAGGTCGTCCTCTTCCCCTTCTAGACTAACAAAACCAAAGCCATTTTTATGGGCATGAAAAATCCCCTTGAGGGTAATTTCATGTTTTTTCTTAACTTCTAAAGTCAGACTACCATCTTCCTCAAAGCGAATCTGGTGCTTTCTTTCCATTAGGGACAAGGTTTTAATCAACTCACGAAAATCCTTGGAACCGTCTTTTTCCAAAGCCTGAGCCAAGTCATTGACAGTTACCTTTCCCTTATCTTGTAAATATTCTTTTATTCTATCTTTCATATTTTCTTTCTAGATTTTTTGTTTTCTTTTACTGTAAAACCTTCTCAAATATCTTTTAAAAATAAAAAGAGGCAAAGACCTAGTCCTGCCCATTATTTTCTTATCTACTTGATAATACCGTCAATGCTAAGGCAATGGCTAGCCAGAAAAAGACTAAAATCCCTGTCAAACGCTGCATTACAGCTTCGAAACCGCGTGCTTTACTGCGTTCAAACAAATCACCTGAGCTGGCATCAAATACATTGCTGGATTGGTTTTTGGTTGGTTGCATGAAAATCGCAATCACAATCACAACAGATAATACTAATAAAATGGTTAATAATAGGTTATACATATCAAACTCCTTAAAATCCCTATTATTTTACCATAAAATCTACTTAGATTCAAGATGTAGGGTTACTTTTCTTTCCTTGGGACAATACTTTAAAACCTCAATCTTGTCTGGATGGGTTTTTGAATTTTTACTGGTTAGGTAATTGATACTGCCACAAGAGGAGCATTTGAGATTAATTTTTACTCGCACTAGATTTCCTTTACTTTTAATAATGTTCGAAATTGAAGAAGGTTAAAGAGACAACTAAAGGCAACACAAAGGCTTGTCGCATAAAAGACTGCATGGTAGCCAAATTGGCCTGCTACTGCAGAACCTGCCATGGGACCAACGACACCTCCCAGATAAAAGAAGACCTGATTGAAGGCAAATACTCTTGAAATACCAGCTTTGGGTGTCATCTTGCTGAGAAGAGCATTAACTCCGGGAATCAAGGCACCGGTTCCCAAGCCAAAGAGGAAACGATAAAGTCCTAGTTGAAGCGGGTTAGAGGCATTGGCACAGAAGAGATAGATGATGACTGAATAAAACTGGGCTACAACCAAGAGGCGATGATTGCCCACCTTGTCACCTAGCTTTCCCATAACACCTGCACTCATCATGCTGGAAAAGCCCATACTGGATACAATCAAACCAGAGACAAAAAGAAGATTCTCTGTCTGGCCTAAGTCGCGTACATACAGAGCTAAGATAGGTCCGATTGATTGGGCTGAAAATTGGATGACAAAACTGGTCAGAAAGAGGTTGACCAAGAGATAGGGATAGTTAACTGATGTAAATAATTCCTTTGTTGGAATGGCCTTTTCTTTTGCTACTGGTTGAAAATCTTCCTTGATAAAGCAAATAGTCAAAACAGCGGCTAAGAAGAGAAAACTACCAACCAGTAAAAAGACTGTACGAATGCCAAATAATTCTGCGATAAAGCCACCGATAAAAGGACCAGTTAAAGTACCTGCTACTACTCCTGTAGACAAAGTCCCAAGAGCAGAGCCTGATTTCTCCTTGGGAACCTGACTAGCTATCAAGGCTGTGGCGTTAGGAACAAAACCTGCAAATACACCATTTAGTAAGCGAAGAAAGATTAACCAATAAATATTTGGGACAAAAGCCAAGCCCCCCATAGTAATGGTCATGGCCATCCCAGCCCGAATCATCATGGGTTTTCGACCGTATTTGTCAGCAAGGATGCCCCAGATAGGAGAGAAAAGTGCCGCAGAAATGGCAGAGACAGAAATAGCTAAACCTGCATAAAAAGCAGCTTGATCACTCCCTACACCTAAATTTTCCACAAAAATAGGCATAAAAGGCACAACTAAGGAAATACTGGCTCCTGTCAGAAAATTACCAAACCAAGCAATGCGCAGATTATCTTTCCAGTTAATCTTTGTCATCTTGCTTACCTCCCTCAAGAAGGGTAAGCACCTGAGTTAGAAGCTGATCCTGATTGCCATTGTTATCTAGAACATGGCTAGCCAAATCTTTCTTTTTTTCTAAAGGCCACTGGGCTGCCAGACGAGATTCAGCTCCATCCTTGGATAACCGATCCCTTTTCATTAAGCGTTTCACTTGGACATCCCTATCCACATAGACCAGCCAAGTCTCATCAAACCAAGAGACGTAGTCCTGCTCAAAAAGTAAGGGTATATCCATGAAAAAAATCTCTTCTGTTTGAGCCAATTGGTCTCTTAATGTAGCTAGTTCCTCACGGATAATCTCTCCTTGGATTTGCTTAGACCATTCTCGTTCTTCAGGATTTGAAAAGATAAGACTAGCTAGCAAAGAGCGATTAAGTTCTCCATTTTCTAGAATGATTTCTTGACCAAAATGCTGGACTATAGCCTGAAACAGACGACCACCAGGTTTCTGTAGTTGATGGACGACTGCGTCGGCATCCACTACTTGCAAGCCTTGCTTTCTTAGAAAATTTGTCACAGTTGACTTACCAGAGGCAATTCCTCCAGTGATTCCGATAATTTTTCCCATCAATTCCTCCTTTGACACTGAGGACAAAAATGGGTACCTCGTCCGCCTAGTTGGACTTTCTCAATCACAGTGCCACAACGTGAGCATTCTTGACCAGCCTTGTCATAGACCTGATGAAAATCCTGCATAGTTCCATCTTCCCCAAAGGCATTGGTATAGGTCCGAATGGTGGAACCACCTTTTTCAACAGCCTGTCCCAATACAGCAATTGTCTGGTCATGAATAGCTGTCGCTTCTGCTGCTGTCAAAGTCTGGGAAGGCCTAGCTGGATGAACCTGAGCTCGCCAGAGGACCTCATCCACATAGATATTGCCAAGTCCAGCCACCAAGGTCTGGTCTAGGAGATGGGACTTGATAGGCTTTTTAGACTGAGCTAGAGCTACTTGAAAGACCTGTAAATCAAAGTCTTGTTCGCTTGGTTCAGGACCTAATTTCTTAGAAATAAAATAAGCTTCCAAGAGGCCAGGAGACAAGAGTTCCATAGTACCAAACTTGCGTACATCCTCATAAACAAGCGTGCCACCATCCTCAAACTGGAAGAAAAGATGGGCATGCTTGCGTTCAGGAACCTGGTCTGGATAGTAAAAATACTTGCCCTCCATCCGCAGATGGGAAATCAAGACCTTGTCTGTCAGGTAAAAAAGCAAATATTTGCCACGACGTCCCATTGACTCAACAACTTGACCAGGTACTTCCTTTCGAAACTCGTCCAAATCCGTTTTAATCATCTTGGGATAGCGAATTTCTATACTCGAAATTTTCTTTCCCAAAATCAATTTTTCTAAGCCACGACGAACGGTTTCAACCTCAGGTAATTCAGGCATAAGTCCTCCTTCTGTAAAAACAAGAAGCAGGCATGAGCCCACCTCTACTTAATATTCTTTTTCATTATAGCCAAAGTCAGCCAAATCTAGCTTTTTATCGCGCCAGTTTTTCTTGACCTTGACCCATGTTTCTAGGAAGACCTTATCTCCTAGCATCAGTTCAATATCACGACGGGCCATACTACCGATTTTCTTAAGCATAGCACCACCTTTACCGATGATAATCCCTTTTTGGCTATCGCGCTCGACCATGATGGTTGCACGGATGTGAACCTTGTCTGTCTCTTCGTCTCGTTTCATAGAATCCACAACTACTGCGACAGAATGCGGGATCTCTTCACGAGTTAGGTGCAAGACTTTCTCGCGAACCATCTCTGAAACCAAGAAACGTTCTGGATGGTCTGTGATTTGATCAGATGGGAAATATTGGAAACCTTCGTCCAGATTTTCACTCAAAATATCCACTAGACGAGAGACGTTATTCCCTTGAAGAGCTGAGATTGGAACGATTTCCTTAAAGTCCATTTGATTACGAAAATCATCAATCTGAGACAAAAGCTGGTCTGGATGAACCTTATCGATCTTGTTCACCACCAAAATGACAGGAACCTTGGCAGCCTTGAGACGCTCGATAATCATGTCGTCCCCTTTACCACGCGCTTCATCAGCAGGTACCATGAAAAGAACTGTATCCACTTCACGAAGGGTACTGTAGGCAGACTCAACCATAAAATCTCCGAGAGCTGTCTTAGGCTTGTGAATCCCTGGTGTATCAATAAAGACAATTTGTTCTTTATCAGTGGTGTAAATTCCCATGATTTTATTGCGCGTTGTCTGCGCCTTGTCACTCATGATGGCAATCTTTTGCCCCATAACGTGATTTAAAAAAGTTGACTTCCCAACATTGGGACGTCCTAAAATGGCTACAAAGCCTGATTTAAATGTCATAATTTCCTCTTACTGTTTAAAATATTAGATCCCAAATCCGTGGGAGAAAAATCAATGCGCCTGTTAAGGCCGCGAAAAGAGAGACCACTAATACCGCGCCAGCCGCCATATCCTTGGCATTTTTAGCCAGCATGGAAAAGTGATAGTGACTGGCCAAATCCACCACATTTTCAATAGCAGAGTTGATAATTTCAAAGGCTACTACCAAGAAAATGCTCAATAGGAGAAAGAGCCATTCGATTCGTGACACCTGAAAAACAAAACCTGCAAGAATGACTACAAGAGCCGTCACTGCATGTTTTCGCATATTGCGTTCTTCCTTTATGGCAGTAAAAATTCCTGTCAGGGCAAATTCTAAACTGGATATCAGGTCACGATTTTTCCATTTTCGTTTATTGTCTTGTGAGTCCATAGGCTGTCAAAATTTCTTCTTGTAAACCGAACATCTCCGCTTCTTCTTCTGGAGTGTAGTGATCATAGCCGTTGATATGTAAAAAGCCGTGTACTGCCAAGAAGCCCATCTCACGCTCAAAGCTATGTCCATATTCCTCAGCTTGCTCATGAGCCTTATCGATGGAGATGAACAATTCCCCAATATAGGCATCAAACTCAGACATCATCTCTGCTAATTCTGGATTTTCAAGCAAATCCTCTTCGTCAAAGGAAATTTCCAACTCTGGCTTATACTCAAGGCTGATGACATCTGTTGGACGGTCGGTGTCACGGTACTCCAGATTGAGTTCATGACTACGCTCATTGGTCACAAAGGTAACTGCCATCTCCTTGTCTTCTTTTCCTAATTTTTGGGCTGCAAATTCCAAAATCTCTTGGGTTTGTTGCAACATTTCTTTTGAAACTTGACCAGTTTCATCTACCATTTCAATATACATGTGCTTCTCGTTTCTCTTTACTTGGCTTTATTATACCACATTTCCATGATTTTATTCTACCTTTTTGATATAATACTATGGAATACAATCACAAGGAGAGAACGATGTCATTTGACGGATTTTTTTTACACCACATGGTTGAGGAATTGCGAAGAGAATTAGTGAATGGTCGCATTCAGAAAATCAATCAACCTTTTGAACAAGAGTTGGTCTTGCAAATCCGTAGCAATCGCCAAAGTCATCGCCTGCTCCTTTCTGCCCATCCAGTTTTTGGACGCATTCAGCTGACCCAAACAACTTTTGAAAACCCAGCCCAGCCTTCTACCTTTATCATGGTTTTAAGAAAATATTTGCAGGGTGCCCTGATTGAGTCGATTGAGCAAGTGGAAAATGACCGTATTGTGGAAATTACGGTTTCTAATAAAAACGAGATTGGGGACCATATTCAGGCTACCTTGATTATCGAAATTATGGGGAAACACAGTAATATTCTACTGGTCGATAAAAGCAGTCATAAAATCCTCGAAGTTATCAAACATGTTGGCTTTTCACAAAATAGCTACCGCACCTTGCTTCCTGGATCGACCTATATCGCTCCGCCAAGTACGGAAGCTCTCAATCCTTTTACAATCAAGGACGAGAAACTTTTTGAAATCCTGCAAACACAGGAAACGACAGCTAAAAATCTTCAAAGCCTCTTTCAAGGTCTGGGACGCGATACGGCAAATGAATTGGAAAACATTCTGGTTAGTGATAAACTGTCTACTTTCCGTAACTTTTTTAGTCAAGAAACCAAGCCCTACTTGACAGAGACTTCCTTCAGTCCAGTTCCTTTTGAAAATCAAGTGGGAGAGCCTTTTACCAGTCTTTCTGATTTGCTGGACACCTACTATAAGGACAAGGCTGAACGGGACCGCGTCAAACAGCAAGCCAGTGAACTGATTCGTCGTGTTGAAAATGAACTTCAAAAAAATCGCCATAAGCTGAAAAAACAAGAAAAAGAGTTACTGGCGACAGACAATGCGGAGGAATTTCGCCAAAAAGGGGAATTGCTGACAACCTTCCTCCACCAAGTTCCCAATGATCAAGACCAGGTTATCCTAGACAACTACTACACCAACCAACCTATCACCATTGCGCTTGATAAGGCCTTGACTCCCAACCAGAATGCCCAACGCTATTTCAAACGTTATCAGAAACTCAAAGAAGCTGTCAAATACTTGACTGATCTGATTGAAGAAACCAAGTCAACCATTCTCTATCTGGAAAGTGTCGAGACCGTCCTCAACCAAGCTGGACTAGAAGAAATCGCTGAAATCCGTGAAGAATTGATTCAAACTGGCTTTATCCGCAGAAGACAACGGGAGAAAATCCAGAAACGCAAAAAACCAGAACAATATCTAGCAAGCGATGGCAAAACCATCATCTATGTCGGTCGCAACAACCTGCAAAACGAGGAGCTAACCTTTAAAATGGCCCGCAAGGAGGAACTTTGGTTCCATGCCAAGGACATTCCTGGAAGTCACGTTGTCATCTCAGGAAATCTTGAGCCATCTGATGAAGTCAAGACAGACGCAGCAGAACTTGCAGCCTACTTCTCTCAAGGTCGCCTGTCAAATCTGGTTCAGGTAGATATGATTGAAGTCAAGAAACTCAACAAACCAACTGGTGGCAAACCAGGCTTTGTCACTTACACAGGACAAAAGACCCTCCGTGTCACACCAGATCCAGAAAAAATTGTATCAATGAAAAAATCCTGATTCGACTTGAAATCAGGATTTTTAACATACTATTCACTCAAATCATATCCAATATTAGGACTAATCTTTGCCACCTAGTTTCTCATTGATTTTCATCATCACACTAGCAATTTTTTCACCCCAATAAGGGTCTGAGGCATATTCAACATTCATACCAGACGCCTTGTTTCCAAGGAAAGTTCTGCCCCTATCAATATAATTTTCCTTAATCCACTTAGTTGCACCTAAAATTCCCTTATCCACATCATCAAATTTCTTAGCAGAAAGGTAAGGAGTCGTATCATAGGCTGTAATTCCAAAGAAATTATTCTTATCTTTAGCAATCTTACTTCGTCCCCAATCACTTTCTAAAGCACTATGGGCAAGGAGATAGAGGGCATTGATATGGTAATGTTCTTCGGCTTCCTTAAAGGTAGCTCCCTTGTTCTCCAAGAGGCTATTGTTAATGTTTAACAGACTAAATACCTTATCCAAGTCTTCAGCACTATAGTTTGTAGCCTCTGTTAAATCTTTGAAAAGGAAGGAATTCTCAAGCTTAAAACCATCAAAATGCAACCCATCTGCCGAATAATATTTCTTGCCTACTTCCATATCAGAAAGATGAGAAGCTACTGGGATACTAGCATTCTGAGCCACATAGTGATAAAAACGGTGGCCATCACTCTCATAATAAGGGATAAAATCCTTACTAGCATCTAATGCTTGTAAATCTTCTGTTTTCATATAGCCTGACAAACCAGAAACAGTAATAGCCAGATGCTTATCATCACTTTTTCTATCCTTATCTAGCCAGACGACACTACCTTGCGATATATAGGAGAGCTTTTCACCATCTGCATCATAAACATTTGCAGTCACTGGAAGGACCTGATAATACTCAGAGCTAGTCTTGGGCTCCTTATGCCATTTTCCATCGTTTCCTAGCTGATGACCATCAATAGTCTCATTTTTTGCCATGTAGCCAGCAGATTTGAAGTAGTACCAGGCTTGACTATGAGAATCATAGACCCATTCTTTTTCAGCCATTTTGCCATCAGATTTGAGGTAAAACCATGATTCTTTATCCAAAATCCATTCATTGGCTGCCATATAGCCTCCAGATTTTAGATAATAATACTGACCATTATCAAAAATCCATTCTTTATCAGCATGATTTCCATTTTCTTTAATGTAAAACCAAGATTGGTATTGTTTGTCAAAAAGCCAACCTTTCTGTACTTTGGCACCACTAGAATTCACATAAGCTTGGTCAATCCACTGACTTGTCAGTAAATAACCACCGGATTTGAAATAATAGTCCTTCCCTTTAATTTGGAGCCATTCTTTCTCTGCGTGCTGTCCATCTGCTTTGATATAAAACCAAGCGTCGTATTGAGAATCATAGACCCAGTCTTCTATTACCTTGGCACCTGTAGCACCGACATAGGAAGCTCCTAGCCAAGCATTTCTTTTCATCTTTCCATCTTGGTCAAGATAATAGAGGACTCCCTTGTCTTCTATCCATTCTGACTTGGCCATATAGCCACCAAATTTGAGGTAAAAATAGTCGTCACCTTGCTTTAGCCATTCATTTTCAGCATAGTTGGCATCTTCTTTTATATAAAACCAAGATTGATAGTGAGCATCAAAAATCCACTCATTAGCTGCTTGATTCCCATCTGCTTTCAGGTATTGTTTTCCTTGCCAAGTACCATCACTAGCCATTGCACTCTCTGGTCTGGCTAAGAAAAATAGCAGAGCTAAAAAAACAAATCTCAATTTCTTCATAAACTTTCTTCCTCTGTTCTTTCTATTTTATTGTATCAAAATTCTCTATAATCAATATTACAAACTGATAAAAAATCAAGAACAGATTGATTGCAGTTTACCTCAGAGACTCTTTTACTTCCTTGCGTAGATTTTCTAGACTGCTGATACCATATTTATCCATAACCTTTGGTAAATTTTCGATAATATCAGGACAGGCGTAAGGATTGGTAAAGTTGGCTGTTCCAACTCCTATAGCAGATGCTCCAGCCAGATACATTTCTAGGGCAGCTTCAGCCGAATCCACTCCTCCCATTCCAATGATAGGCAGGTCTGTTGTTTGGGCGACTTGGCGGATAAGTTTGAGGGCTACTGGAAAGACTGCTGGACCAGACATTCCACCTGTTCCATTGGCCAAGATTGGTTTTCTGGTTTTGAGGTCAAAACGCATTCCAACCAGAGTATTAATCATAGTCAAGCCACTTGCTCCTGCATCCTCTGCTGCCTTTGCGACAGTAACGATATCGGTCACACTAGGGGTTAATTTGACATAAACTGGCACATCAGAGGCTTCCACAGCTGCTTTCACCACATCATAAGCTAAATCTGGATCTTGACCAATCAAGAGTCCATGATTACAGTGATCTACGTTGGGACAAGAAATATTGAGCTCAATAGCCTTCACATTAGTTGCCTTGGAAATACCATGAGAAACAGCCGCATACTCTTGTTTTGAAAAACCAGCTACATTGGCAATAATAGGAAGATTTGGATATTCTCTTTCCAACCAAGGTAGCTTTTCAGCCAAAACAACTTCCAAACCAGGATTTTGCAAACCGATTGCATTAAGCATACCAGCGGGTGTTTCTGCCACCCTTGGAGTTGGATTGCCAAAACGGGGTTCAAGAGTTGTCGCCTTGATCATAATAGAACCCAAAAGGTCTAAATCATAGTACTTGGCATACTCTTGACCAAAACCAAAACAGCCTGATGCTGGAATAATCGGATTTTTCAAATCCAAACCAGGTAGAGAAACTTGTAAACGATTTGTAGTCATAATTTTCTCCTTATAATACAACTGTTCCTGTACGGAAAACAGGGCCATCTTCACAGACGCGTTGGCTGACCGTCTCGCTTTCTGGCACTTTTAGGACGCAGGCATAGCAAGCCCCCATCCCACAAGCCATACGAGATTCTAGAGATAGATAGGCTCTTGGGTGTTCATAAAAGGTTTGATTGATATACTTCATCATTCCAGGCGCCCCACATGAGTAGACGGCGTCAAACTGATTATCTAAATCATTGATGACGACTGACACATTTCCCTTGATGCTATAAGAACCATCATCTGTCGTTACAAAGACTTGACCATATTGAGCTAATTCCGTCTCTAAAATAACAGCATCCTTAGTGGCAAAACCAAGAACTGTCACTACTTTCACACCACGCGTATGCAATTCCTTGGCCACCTCAAGCAAGGGAGGAACACCAATCCCCCCACCAACAAGGAGAACCTGACTCTGCTCATCAAGATCAGACAAGTCAAAGCCATTCCCCTGAGGTCCCATCACATCAAGAGTATCTCCCTGACTTAAGGTTGAAAAAATAGCTGTACCAGCACCTTCAATCCGATAAATGAGATGACACTGCTTGTTAACCTTATCAATAGACGAAATTGAAATAGGACGACGCAAAAGATGGGCATCATCAGGCACACGCAGATGAAGAAATTGGCCTGCTCGCATGGCTTCAACCATTTCCCCTTCTAGAACTAATTCAAAGATTGCTGGCGCGATTTCTTCCTGTGCTACCACCTTCATGGTTTCCAAACGAATGGCACCCAAACGTTTCTTACATGTGGGATTCATGACTTTTCCTCCTTAAATTTTAAGGGGACCAGACAAAGAAAAGACCTTGCTAGTGCAAGGCCTCAGTTAAAATCGTACAACAGAAGAGAGCACACTCAAAAAGTCTCCTCTAGAAAATTGTACTATTCTTTTATCTGACACCTTGTGAGTCTCTCTGGACTCCCCTTAAAGGTTAAATTTTTACTAGTATACTCTTTCAGCAAAAAAAAGTCAAGTAGAAAACGAACATTCTACTTGACCTCACGAGATTATTTTTCACGAATGACTTCAACCTTGTAGCCATCAGGGTCTTTGACAAAGTAATAGTTAGGTGCAGTTCCTGGTAGACCATTTGGCTCAGTCACTTCATATCCTTTTGCACTATGCTCTTGATGAAGAGCTTCAAGATCAGGTGTACTTAGGGCGATATGGGCAAATCCATCTCCAACCACATAAGGACCATGATCGTAGTTATAAGTCAACTCCAACTCATAGTCGTCACCTTCAAGACCTAGATAGACAATCGTGAAGGCATGGTCTGGAAAATCTCTGCGACGCAATTCTTTAAATCCAAAAGCATCTTGATAGAATGCAATTGATTTTTCAAGATTTTCTACTCGCAAGCAAGTATGTAGCATTTTTGAAGCCATATTTTTCTCCTTTATTTTTAAAAAGACTGGGACAATCCTGTTCCAGTCTTATCTGTTATTATTTACCAAGTTTTGCTTTAGCTGCATCTGCAAGAGCTGTGAAAGCTGCTGCATCGTTAACAGCCAAGTCAGCAAGCATTTTACGGTTAACTTCGATCTCAGCCAATTTCAAACCATGCATCAATTGTGAGTATGAAAGTCCGTTCATACGAGCTGCCGCGTTGATACGAGTGATCCACAATTTGCGGAAGTCACGTTTTTTCTGACGACGGTCACGGTATGCATAGTAGTAAGAGTTCATTACTTGTTCTTTTGCAGTACGGAACAAGATGTGTTTAGCTCCATAGTAACCTTTTGCTAATTTAAGAATACGTTTACGACGTTTGCGTGATACAACGCCACCTTTAACACGTGCCATGTTTTATTTCCTCCAAATATTTCCTAGAATTGTTTACTTACAGTCAAGCTATTATTTCAAGCGAGTAAGCATTGCTTTGATACGTTTGTAATCTCCTGAATGCACCATAGATGCTTTACGAAGATGACGACGTTGTTTCTTAGTTTTTCCGTGGAAACGGTGAGAAGTGTAAGCACGGAAACGTTTAAGTCCACCAGAACCTGTACGTTTGAAACGTTTAGCTGATGCGCGGTGTGTTTTTTGTTTTGGCATGATTTTTTTCTCCTTTATTTAACTTTCTGACAATTATTTTTTGTCAGTTGCTGGCGCCAATTGCATGAACATTTGACGTCCATCCATTTTAGCACGTTGTTCGATGATGGCAATATCTTGAGTTGCTTCAGCAAACTCGGCTAAAACTTTTGCACCAATCTCTTTATGGGTAATCATACGACCCTTAAAGCGAATAGATACCTTAACTTTATTTCCTTTTTCAAGGAATTTACGTGCATTGCGAAGTTTTGTATCAAAGTCACCCTTGTCAATAGTTGGACTTAGACGAACTTCTTTCACAGTAACAACACTTTGTTTTTTACGTTGTTCTTTTTGCTTCTTCTGGTACTCAAATTTGAACTTACCGTAGTCCATAATTTTTGCAACAGGCGGTTTGGCTTGGGGTTGAATCAATACTAGGTCAACATTAGCGTTATCAGCCAAAGCTTGCGCTTCACTGAGTGGCTTGATGCCTAGCTGTTCTCCTTCAAGACCAATCAAGCGAACTTCACGTACACGAATCTCATCATTGATGAATAAGTCTTGCTTTGCTATGGTTTTCACCTCTTTTGTTTTATTAGAGAAAAACAATAGCGGACTCGTAAATATACAAGCCCGCACGTTATGATAGCGTTTCTTAGAAACTTTTCATCCGTAGGGCCAGGCAACTTAATGTCACAAGGCGAGAAGCTCTCACTTCTGCTTTTCTCAACTTTTATATAATACCAAGTTTTCGAGCCCTTGTCAAGATAAAAAGTTATTTTTTTGAAAAGTTTCTGTTTATATTTTGGCTTTATATTTTGACTTGGTTTACGCATCAAAAAAGAGAGAATCCAGTTGATTCCCTCTCTATGTTAGTTTTTACTTATTTTCCCTATAGGAAAGCTAGGATCTATTAAAAACTTCCTTTTTACGTGAACTGCCCCATCTTTCGATAAATAGAATCCCCACTAACAAAAGGATAATCAGGCAAGGAAGTAAGACTAGCCCCATACCCCAATTCAGATTGACATTATCAATCTGCTTAGGTAATCTTCCAGATAAAATCTCCACTGAACGCAAGTAAGTAAAGGGAATCAGATGTGCAATCCTTTGAAGAGGCTGAATTGTTTGGATGCCAAACAATAAGCCAACAATCCCAATGAGTGAAAGAAAGAGGACAGGCATTTTTTGCTTGAAAAAGTAAGCAATCAAGTACACTACTTCCACAATGACGATAAAGGCTAAGAAAGCTAATAACAAGCCAGGAAATAACACATCTTGTATCTTTCCAATAGTTACCTCTTGATTCACTAAGCTATAAATCGGGTAGGGATAATCTAACTGTCCAAAACCACTTATCAGACTTCCCACTAGAAAAGAAAATCCGCTGATTCCGATAAACAGCACAGTTACATAGCCCAC
Organism: Streptococcus mitis; assembly: GCF_022137125.1. Lineage (GTDB taxonomy): Bacteria > Bacillota > Bacilli > Lactobacillales > Streptococcaceae > Streptococcus > Streptococcus mitis_CE. The sequence continues at coordinate 208,353 of NZ_JAKNEQ010000003.1, forward strand.
CCCAACTCCAAGAGAAGACATTGCAAATGTCACTTTTGAAAAAGGATATAACTGAGCTGTGTCCAGATGATTTTGATATCTTTCTGCAAATAGTTGCGTTAGCATAAAAATAATAGCAACCACAAACAAGCTTGGGATTATAAGCTCTAAAATCCAGACAATCTGATCAATCCCGTGGGTCGGATAAACCAAATTGTGGGCTTTTATGTTCAAGGGATATAGGGCTTGGTAAGTCTTTCGTTCGCGGTCAACCGCCATTTTTAAGTCAGAACTAGAAGTCGGTTGCTTCGATACAATTTCATAACTCTTTTCCTCATCTTGCCACTGCAAATAGTAGGCTTCTTTCCAGCGTCCTTCTTTTAATAAAGTCAGAATTTCTGTCTTTTGAGTCGAATGATTTTTTTGCGATTCTAAATTAATTTTAGCAATCTGGTATTCCTCCGAGTTGGTATCAGATATTTGGGAGAGTTTCTCTTCATATTCATTGATGACTCTCTCATCTTTTACAAGACGGGTTTCCAACTCGCTCTCCAAGCTGAGTGAGTTTGCAGTCCGACTATTTAAATAAAAGGTAACACCGAGTCCAGATACAAATAAAGCTAAGATAATCCAGTTTAAGCGACTTTTGAAAACTTTTTTTAATAAAAATAGACTAACATCTTTCATAAACTAAACCTCTTCTATTTGCCCCTGGTGAATGGTTACTACTCTATCGCAGACATCAAGCAACTCTTCCTTATAGTGGGAACTTAAAAGAACCAGCTGTTCTTGTCTATCGATTTGTGCTAGCCTATCAAAAAACTTCTGTCGATAATACTCATCTAAGCCATTTGTAATCTCATCCATGAGCCAGCATTTCGCCTGACTGAGGAAATACATGGCAATCACCAAGCGTTGCTTCATGCCTAAGGAATACTTGCGAATGGGAAGTCTGACATAGTCAGACATTTCCCAATAGGCAATTTCCTCCCTCAAGTTCAGATCTGACTTCCAGATGTTTTTTATAAGACGAAGATAGTCCATCCCACTTAGGTTACCATCCAGCCATTCAACGCTTTCATAATAAAATAAAGAAGGAGGGGCTGCGATATTTCCACTACTTATAGGAATTAAATTGCTAATGGCGCGGAACAGTGTTGTCTTTCCAGAACCATTTATAGCAAGAATACCATAAATCCTACCCTTTTCAAATGTAAAATCAACATCTTGTAAGATGACTTGTCGTGTTTTTAAGGTCACATGAGTAAGATGCAACATATCTAGCCCTCCTTTTTATCACTCTTTAAGGATTAATAGCATCCGCTGGAGTAGTTTATTACATCATAACTATTGTAATTCCAACCAGAACCAATTTTATATTCAGAATAGCTATCATAACGATACCATAACAGGGAATTAATATAGTTATATCTCTGGGAATTCATACTAGACTTATAGTAGATATTCCAACCATACCTATAAGTTTTAAGAACGCTAACAGCAGATATACTGGACTGAAAAAGACCAATAGATCATAAACTAACTAATTAAACGATTTTTACTAATTTTTAATGATTTTATATCATCAATATTGAAGACGCTTTCATTATATCGTTTTTATCATTATTATGCAACAGATTTTTAGTTTATTTTACTAATATATAATATTTGTCCTTCCTATCGAACGCTTTCGATTTTCCAACTATTCCACCCCTTAAAGCGTATAGCTCCTTGCTGGTCAGTTCGGTAAACTTTGCTATTGATATCTTCCAGTCGTGTCAAGGTTTCCTGATGAGGTAGTTTGGTTCGATTGCTCTTTCCAACTGAGATAAGAGTAAGCTCTGGTTTGAGCTGTTCTAGAAAGGCTGAACTTGATGATTTTTTAGAGCCATGTTGGCTAGCTTTCAATACATCCACCTCTAAGTCAGGATATTGCTTCAGCATGTCCTTCTCTCCTTTCTCCTCCAAATTTCCCGTGAAGAGAAAGTGCTTATCCAAAAGTTTTCCATACAGAACCAGGGAATCATCATAACCTCCATCTCCTATTTTCCTTGGAGCTAGGACTTCTAACTGACTTCCAAAAATTAGCAAGTTCTCTCCTGTTGTCACACTGCGCACCTTGGTTTGAGTTGCCTGTAGTTCTGCAACAATTTCCTTCTGTTTCAAACTGCCTTTGGACACTAAAATTTCGCCTACATGGAAAGCCTTGGTCACCTCCAACAAATCTCCAACATGTTCCTTGTCCGTATTTGTCAAAATCAGCTGGTCAATCTTATCTACTCCACGACTTTTGAGGTAGGGAATCAAGGTTCGCTGGGCATTGCTAGTCGTTACCTTTTCTTGCCAAGCCTCAATTTTCTTATTTGACTCTGCCTTGCCACCTACATCTATGAGAATGGTTTTCCCAGTTACATCCCGTAGGAAAATACTTTCCCCTTGCCCCACATCCAGCATGGTGATTTCATTTTCCAGTGGATGCTTGGTCAGGAAAAAGAGACCTGTAATCAATAAGCTTAATACTGCTAGCCTTTTAATGTTTTTTCTCAAATCATATACTAAAGCCAAGGAAATTAACAATAAAATCAAAAACCATGCATTGGGTTTGCCAAAGACTAGAGGTCTACTTGTCACCTGTGAGACCAAACGAATAATGCCCTCCAACCATTCAAAAATAAAATTCAGCTGAATGACTGGGTAGAGAAAGGAAAGGGCAAATAAGATAGACAAGAGCGGTAAGAAGACCAAGTCAAATAGAAAGGAAAAGACAAAGGTCAAAAGGATAGACCAAGGTTGAAATTCCGCAAAATAGAAGGATAGAATGGGCAATATGCCCAAGGAAATGACTAGACTTTCTCTAGCAACAGCCTTGAGCCCCTCCCCTTCTTTGCTGGTCATGGTCAAGATAAAAGCATAAGCGCAGGACAAGACTCCTCCTGCAGTCAGGAAAAAGTCGGGCATGATGATAAAGAGTACAAGCACCGTCAAGGCAAAATTATCCAAGCCCTTAACACCATGTTGAGCCAGTAACTTTTGCAAGAGACTGCGAATAACCGATGCTGAAAATCCTGTCATCCCTGCATAGATAAGGGAAAAGGGATAAGTCAGCCATTTCAACTTTTCTTGAGTCAAGCCCAATCGTAAGAGGAGTTTCTTAAATCCATCCATGAAAAAGCCTACCTGCATACCCGACAAGGCAAAGAGGTGGATAATTCCTAGACTGGAATAAAGCTCATTCATCTCCTCAAAGTCCGTGTCCAGATGTCCTAATAGAAGCCCCGTCATGTAATTGCGCATAGGATCTGGAAAATGTGTCTTAATCCAAACTACAGCCTTTCGACGTAAACTGGACAGGTTTTCACCTACATTCCAACTGCCAACCTTTTGAAGTGACTTGATACTCTTGATAGTCAGTGTCTGGTAAATCCCTTGAGTCTTCAGATAGGCTTGGTAGTCAAATCCATCAAAATTCCTCTGCCCCTCTGGCTCCGAAAGCTTCCCTTCTAGTTCCAAGTCATGAAGAGCTATTAAGGCTTGAAAGGCTTCTTTCTCCTCCTCGGACTGAAGTTTATAATAGACTTGAAAAATGCGTCCATCAGACTTGCCACGAAAGGACAGACTATCACCATTGACCTTAATAGTATCGGGCAAAATCCGTACCCTTTCAACAGAATCCGCCAAATTTTGACTCGCTTGACTCTGTTGCCAATTTTGAAACAGAAACCAAAAGCCAAAGACTCCACAAATCACTAGAACTTTGCTAGCAGGTTTCCAAGGAAATTGGAAAAAAAGACAGACTAGCAGAAAAACGAAGCCCAACAAAGCAAGATAGGATGCTGAAAAAATGGCGTAGTAAAGCCAAAGCAACAGAAAACTAAGGTAAATTAGGGGAATAGAGAAATTCTTAATCCACTGTAACATAATCTTTTAACTTTTCTATGGTCTTGGCACCAATGCCAGAGACTTTCTTGAGTTCATCAACCGACTTGAATTTCCCATTTGCCTCACGATGGTCGATAATATCCTGAGCTCGTTTGCCACCCAGTCCTTTGACCTGCTTGAGTTCTTCCAGACTGGCCTTATTGAGATTGACCTTCTTTTCCTTGCTCGTTGAGGAAGCCGTCCCAGGACCTGCCTGCTGACTAGCTGCTTCTTCTCCCTTAGTTGGGACGTAAACCAGAGCCTCGTCACTAACTTTCTGAGCTAGATTGAGCGACTTGCTATCTGCTTGTTCTGTCAAGCCACCAGCCTTCTGAACAGCATCATTGACTCGACTACCTACAGGCAAATCATAAATCCCTGGCGATTTAACAGCACCTTTGACATCTACTGTGATTAGATCTTGTTCAAGGGGTTCTTCCTTTTCTTCCTTCTTTACTTCCTTTTCGGATACCGAATCCTTGGAAACTGCTACAACTTCTGCCTGCAAATTCGTTTCCTTGACAGGTGTTTGTGGAGCTGGCTTTAGCAGGAAAAATCCTCCGACAAGTAATCCCAGACCAGTACAGATAACAATGATTTTATACTCTTTGATTTTCTCGATAATTGCTTCCATATTTTCTCCTCTCTTAGATTATTCGTAAGAGGAAGAAAAAACAGTTGAAAATTTCTTCTCAACTGCTTATTTATATGTAAAATAGTCTTCCTTGGTCAAGACATAATGAACTCTTGTAACGATTCGGCCTTCTTCATGCTGGTCCATACAAGCATATGGTTCTTCATGGGAAAAGCGCATGCCTGATTTCTCCATGACCTTGCCAGATGCGGGATTATCCTTATCGTGAAGGGCGGTCAACTTGTTCATTCCAATCTTCTCAAAAGCCAGCTCAATCACGGCACGATTGGCTTCTGTCGTTAATCCTTGATTCCAATACTTTTTATTGATAATGTAGCCAATAGCCGCCTTCTTAAGAGCAGGATCAATCTTGTGCAAATCAATTGTTCCGATAAATTTGCCATTGCTTTTTAGTTCTATTCCCCAACGTCCCAAGGGATTAGCCAAGTAGAACTGAGCAATATTATTTTTGGTTTCTTCTAAATTTTGATTGGTTAGAAAAGTGTAACGTGTATTATCCTTATCCGAGGCATAGTCAAACATTTCTTCTGCATCATCCAAGGTTACAGGTCTAAGCAATAAACGCTCAGTCTCGACTATTGGATACTGAGCTAGTTTTAAAAAGATTGATTCCATACGTTTCTACCATTCAAAAGTATTTTCTATCAGTCTAGCATAAAAAAGAAGTTACAACAAGTTTTCCTTGCTTTTTAAAGCGGTTTCATATAGAATAAAATCATCACCTTATTTTATAGATAATTGTGATAAATCATTTATAACCCGTCAATAGAAAGGGAGTTTTTCTCTATGTTAATCGGAATTCCAAAAGAAATTAAGAATAATGAAAAACGTGTCGCCCTCACACCTGCTGGTGTCCACAGCTTAGTCGGTCGTGGTCATCGCGTCCTTATCGAAACAAATGCTGGTCTCGGTTCAGGCTTTACTGATACTGACTATCAAAAGCAAGGAGCTGAGATTGTCGCTACTGCTGGTGAAGCCTGGGCAGCTGAGTTGGTCGTGAAAGTAAAAGAACCACTAGCTTCTGAATATGGTTACTTACGTGACGACCTGCTTCTCTTCACCTACTTGCACATGGCCGCTGCTCCAGAATTAGCAGATGCTATGCTAGCAGCAAAAACAACAGGGATTGCCTATGAAACTGTTCGTGATTCCCAAGGTCAGTTACCACTCCTCGTACCTATGAGTGAGGTTGCAGGCCGTATGGCAGTCCAAATCGGTGCTCATTTCCTAACCAAGCAAGCAGGAGGTGCTGGCGTTCTACTGGGTGGTGTCCCGGGTGTACCTAAAGGGAAAGTAACCATCATCGGTGGCGGTGTCGTAGGGACCCATGCTGCCCGCATCGCTTTAGGATTGGGAGCGCAAGTGACCATCCTTGATATCAGTGCTAAACGTCTCTCTGTTTTAGAGGAGGTCTTTGGTCATCAAATTCAAACCCTTATGTCCAATTCGCTCAACATCGAAGCCAGTGTGAGAGATGCGGATGTGGTGATCGGAGCGGTTCTCATCCCAGGTGCCAAAGCACCAAAATTGGTGACAGATGAGATGGTCAAGCAAATGCGTCCAGGATCAGTCATCGTTGACGTTGCTGTTGACCAAGGTGGTGTTATCGAGACAGCTGACCGTGTGACAACGCACGATGAGCCTGTCTATGAAAAACACGGTGTGCTCCACTATGCCGTTGCTAACATCCCCGGTGCAGTTGCCCGTACTTCAACCATCGCCCTAACTAATGTCACTCTTCCTTATATCGAAGCTTTGGCTGGTAAAGGTTTTGTGCAAGCAATCTCTGAGGATGAGGGCTTGCGTCAAGGTGTTACCACTTATCAAGGTTACTTAACCAGTCTTCCAGTAGCTCAAGGTCTCGATCAAAAACATACTCCAATTGATGAACTAGTATAAAAAATGGCTCTATAATATTTGTAGTGGGTAAATTCCCTATAGATATTATGGAGCCTATTT